>DASSQU010000377.1:0-4221 GCA_035702325.1 Steroidobacteraceae bacterium | reverse complement strand
GGTGCCCGTGCCGAGCGTACGCCACGCATCGTGCAGCGCGCGCACCAGCGCCCACAGCACCAGCGTCGGCTCGGTACCCTCGGCGCGCAGCCCCGCGAGCACCCGCAGCGCCCGCGCCGGCTCGCCGGCCAGCGCCGCGTCGGCGAGCTGCAGCACGTCGAAGCGCGCGCTGTCGGCGACGCTCGCGAGCACGGTGGCGGGCGTGACCGGCGCGGCGCCCGCGAGCAGCGCGAGCTTGCCGAGCTCCTGGTGGGCGGCGAGGAGGTTACCCTCGGTGCGCTCGGCGAGGAGCTCGAGCGCGGCATCGCCCGCTTCGATGCCGAGCCGGCGGGCGCGGGCGCGCAGCCAGGCGACGAGGCGCGCCGGATCCACCGGCCACACCGGCACCCAGGCGCCCCGCTGCTCGGCGGCGCGCACCCACTCGGCCCCCTGCGCGTCGCGATCGAGCCGCGGGCTGAGGACGAGAAACAAGGTGTCGGGGCCCGGCGCCTCGAGCAGCGACAAGAGCGCCGCATTGCCCGCGGGCCCGGGCCGCGGCGAGCTCAGACGGATCTCCAGCAGGCGGCGTGAACCGAAGAGCGACAGCGCGCGGGCGGCGCCGCGCAGCTCCTGCCAGTCGGGCGCGCGCTCGGGGAAGTACACCTCGCGCTCGCTGAAGCCCGCGGCGCGGGCGCGCTCGCGCACCGCGTCGGCCGCTTCCCCGGTGAGCAGCGGCTCGTCCCCGGAGATGAGATACACGGGCAGCAGCCGGTCGCGCAACTGCGCGGCAAGCGAGTCGGAGGTGAGCTTCACGGCGCTAGCTTACGCCCGGCGCGCCGGCCCGTGGCCCCGTCTAGAAGCGCCTGGAGATCCCGACGTACACGCCGTGGGGCATGACGCTCAGGATGTACGGTGTCCCCGCATGATCGTGCATCAGCCAGCCGGCGGCGGTGCCGAGGGCAAATCCCGCGAGGACATCCGACTGCCAGTGCGCCTGCACCTTCAGGCGCGCGAGCCCGTCGTAGATCGGCAGCAGCTCGAGCGCATAGGCGAGCGGGTGGTCGGGTCCGTACTCGAGCATGAGCGGCGTCACGATCGAGCTCACTTCGGTGACTTCCCCGCTCGGAAAGCTCTGGTTGCCGTGACCCTTGAACCACAGGTTCGGATCGCCGTTGGCGTCGATCGGCCGCACCCGCGAGAAGGCGTACTTGAGGCCGAGCGCCACGACACCCGCGGCGGCCGAGGCGTCGATCGACTGCCACAGCGTGCGCCCCAGGCGCGTCTCGCCGCCCTCCCACAGCGCTCCGGCGATCTCGCCGCCGAGGAGACCGTACTCGAGCGCCTGCTGGTAGCTGCGCTTCCAGATGCCGCTGTTGTCGTAGGTCCACTCGTGATCGATGCCGATAGGGCCGGCGCTGCCGGCGAGTGCCGCCGGCGCATACGCGGCGAGCAACACGAGCAGCAGCTGCGGGAGCCGGCGAGCGATCCGCATGGCCGAGAGCCTCGCGCGTCGCGCGGCCGGACGCAAGGGGCGCGACCGGCCGGGCCGGTGCGGGCGCAGCGGCGCCGCGGGCCTCAGTTGGTTCCCGGCCGCGCCCCGGCAAGGCCCTCGTCCAGCATCCTGATCAGGGCCGCGCGGTCGTAGCTGTAGGGCTGCCCTTCGTTGAGCTGCACCAGCTGCTCGATCTGCTTGCGGATGGTGATCTCGGCCTCGGTCTGATTCGGCACGACCATGTAGCGGCGCTTCGGATGCGGATCGGACAGCGCCTGCTCCACGGCCGCCGCCACTTCGTCCGGTTCCTTGTACTGGGAGCGGTCCGCCTGCAGCTTGTACCCCGGGGAATGAGTCGCGCCCGAATCCGCGCCGATGCGCTCGAGCGCATTGCGGGCGATGTTGGAGTTGTAGTTGCCGGGCTCGATGACGCTGACGCGCACACCCTGAGGCTCCAGCTGGGCGGCGAGTGAATCCGTGAGCGCCTCGACGGCGTGTTTGCTCATGGCATACGCGGTGAGGTTCTGGCTGGCGAGAATCCCGGAAATCGAGCCGATGTTGACGATCCGCCCCTGCCGCTCGATGAGCAGCGGCTCGAACGCCCTGATCATCTCGACCGGCCCGTAGGCGTTCACCTTCATCACCAGGTCGAATTCATCGAAGCTCATGTTGGCGACGCTGCCGACGGTCGCGACCCCGGCGTTGTTCACCAGCCCGTAAAGACCACGCCCGGCTTTGCCGATGGTCTCGACCGCCGCGGCGATGTCCGCCGGCTGAGTGACATCGAGGCGCAGCGCCTGCACGTTCTTCATGGCTCCGAGCGCCTTGAGATCCTCGGGCTTGCGGGCGGTCGCGTAGACGAAATAGCCGCCGGCGGCGAGCCGCTCGGTGACCTTGCGGCCGATGCCGCTGCTGGCGCCCGTCACGAGGACCGCCCGCGGTGGGGACACTGCCGCCCGCGGTGCCTCACCGGAGGCAGTACCGACCAGAATCACCAGCATCGCGGTCAGGAAAAATCGCATGACGGACCCCCAGCGTTATCGGCCGAACCGTGCGCCTTGATGCGTTGCCAGATGTCGCGGGCAAATCCGCGGTGCGGCGCCGGCGCCTCCGCAGCGGGTCGTGGATCGGTCGGTGCCGGTGACTCGCTCATGACTGGCCGCAAGTGTAGCTCAGCGGCGCAGCTCGCCCGTGAGCTCTCCGCGTGTGTCGATGAGACCGTGCTCCTCGAGCCACTCGTGCGCCGCGGCGGCATCCTGCTCGAACCACGCGCGGGCACTGCCCAGGCGGAAGCTGTAGCCCCAGGCGTCCATGTCGGCGAGCAGCCGCTCGCGGCCGACGCCCGCGAGCCGCCCGGCGAGCAGCACCTGCAGGTAGCACACCGCCTCCTCCTCGAGGTCGTCGCCGCCTGCGTCGGTGTCGAGTCCCGCGCGCCGCTCCGGGCTCATGCACAGATAGTGTCCGGCCTCGTGAAGGATGGAGTGCACCGGGGTATCGGGCCGCGCGTAGAGCCGCTCGGCTTCGAGTCCCGCCTCACTGTCGCCCCAGTACGAGCCCGGGATGCGCCCCCCGGGGCCGACCAGCCTCAGGTCGAGGCGATAGCCGGCGAGGAGGCGCGCGAGCGCCGCCCGGTCGATGGCCTGCAGCGGCAGCACGGCCGATGCACACGCCGCCGGAGCGTGAGGCGCGCCGGACACGCGCCTAGAGCCTCGACAGCCGCCGCAACACCATGTCGGCGAGGTCCTGGGCCATCGCCCCGCGCAGCACGTCGGCCTCGTGACCCTTGGCGAGCAGCAGCCGCTCGTTGAAGCTGTAGGTGCGGGTGGTGGAGATTTCCTGCGGCGCGAGCAGCTCGTGCCCGCCGGCGCTCACCGCGAAGCTCACCGTGTAGGTGAGCTCGTACTCGGTCGGCTGGTTGAGGTTGGAGACCGACAGCACCCGCTGCTTCACGCTGTCCTTGAGGATGCTCACCACCGCCGAGGCCTTGTCCTTCTCGGGCGCGAGCTGCGCGCCGCTCGCGTGCAGCGCCCGCCGCAGGCTCTGCACGAAATCGCTCTGCCGGTCCTCGGCTTCGAGATACGGGGTCTTGACGGCCGCGGGCAGCGCCGTGCGCCCTTCGAGGTGGAAGCCGCAGCCGCCGGCGAGCAGCGCGACCGCCGCCAGCCCGGCGGCGGCGGGCGCAGGCCGGAGGCGGCCGCAGCCCATCACACCACCACGTTCACGAGCTTCCCGGGAACGACGATGACCCGCCGCACCGGCTTGTCGGCCACGAACCTGCGCACCTGCTCGTCGGCGAGCGCCGCGGCGCGTACCGCCGCCTCGTCGGCGTGCACCGGCACGGTGATGTGGCCGCGGAGCCTGCCGTTCACCTGCAC
The DNA here is from genome assembly GCA_035702325.1 of Steroidobacteraceae bacterium. Lineage (GTDB taxonomy): Bacteria > Pseudomonadota > Gammaproteobacteria > Steroidobacterales > Steroidobacteraceae > 13-2-20CM-66-19. Next base: position 375 of record DASSQU010000377.1, on the reverse strand, counting down.
CACCATGGCGTGGGTCTCCTGCTCGAGCGCCGCCGGATCGGGCTGCGGCCAGCGCTCATCGACCAGCGCCGTGTGGTGGCCGAGCGAGTGCCACAGCGCGTGACACACGTGCGGGGTGACGGGCGCGAGCACCCGCACCTCGATGTCGAGCGCTTCCTGGCGCACCGCGCGACCCTGCGGGCTGGCATCGGCCGAGGCGCGGATCGAGTTGAGCAGCTCCATCATCGCGGCGATGGCGGTGTTGAAGTTCCGCCGGCGGCCGATGTCGTCGGTGGCCTTGGCGAGCGCCTGGTGGGCGGCGCGGCGCAGCGCGCGCTGCCCGGCAGTGAGCGAGCGCGGCTCGAGCGCCGGCGCCGCGCCCGCGGCGACGTGCTC
>DASSQU010000376.1:0-4369 GCA_035702325.1 Steroidobacteraceae bacterium | reverse complement strand
GTGTGGACTCGTTCGCGAACGGCGTGCTGGTCTTCACGTACAAGCCGCTCAACCAACAACAACAACTCATCATCACAGGAGTGGCCCCGTGAGGAATGCATGGCGCCGTATTGCCGGCTCGGTTCTCATACTGGTTCTGATTGCGGGCTGCGCGGCCGAGAAGCTGCACAGGGAAGGGCTCGAGGCCATCGACGGCGGGCAGTTCGAGCACGGGGTGGCGCTGCTGAACGAGGCCGCGCAGCGCGACCCGCACAACGTCACCTACCGCATCGACTACCAGGCGCGGCGCGAAGCGGCGGTGCAGCAGCTGGTGGCGATGGGCGACCGCGCGCGCCTCGCGCACCAGCTGGATGCGGCCGCTGCCGCCTACCGGCGTGCGCTCGCCATCGACCCGATGAGCGACCGCGCCCAGCGCGGTCTCGGCGGGCTCGAGGGCGACGCCCGGCACGCCCAGGCGGTCGCGGCGGCGCAGAAGGACTTCGAGCGCAAGGACTACGATGCGGCGGACACCGAGCTGCGCGCGGTGCTGCACGAGGATCCGGGCTACGCACCGGCCCAGGAGCTGACCGCGAAGATCAACGCCGCGCGCGGGCCGATTACCGTCACGCCGCGCCTCAAGACGCGCGACAACCGCAAGGTGACGCTGCAGCTGCGCGATGCGCCGACCAAGATGGTGTTCGAGGTGCTGTCGCGCGAGACCGGCATCAACTTCATCCTCGACAAGGACATCAAGGGCGACGGCAAGACCACCATCTTCGTACAGGACGTGCCGGTCGAGCAGGCGATCGACCTGGTGCTCGATCAGAATCAGCTCGCCCGCCAGATCCTCGCCGACAACATGGTGCTGATCTATCCGAACATCGCGGCCAAGCAGAAGGACTACGAGCAGCAGATCGTGCGCACCTTCTATCTCACCAACGCCGCGCCCAAGGAGGTCGAGAGCATGCTGAAGACCGTGCTCGGCGCCAAGACCATGTTCATCGACGAGCGCACCAGCACGCTGGTGATGCGCGATACCCCGGACAACGTCCGCATGGCGGAGAAGCTGGTCGCCTCGCTCGACGTCGCCGAGCCGGAAGTGATGCTGGAAGTGGAGGTGCTGGAGATCACGCGCAGCGCCGTCCAGGACCTCGGCATCCAGTACCCGACGGCGGCGACCCTCACGCCCTCGCCGGTGAGCGCCGGCGCCGCTGCCGCGGGCGCCGCCGGGGGACTCGTGCTCTCGGATCTCTCGCACCAGAACTCGCACACCATCGGCATCAGCTCACTCAGCGTGACGCTCAACGCCATGAAGCAGGCCGGGGTGGCCAACACCCTCGCCAGCCCGCGGATCCGCGTGCGCAACAAGGAAAAGGCCAAGATCCTCATCGGCAGCAAGGAGCCGGTGATCACCAACAGCGTGACGCCGACCGCCGCCGGGGCGCCGGTGGTCACGGGCAGCGTCCAGTACCTCGACGTGGGACTCACGCTCGACGTGCAGCCGACCATCTACCTCGACAGCGACGTCGCCATCAAGCTCAGCCTCGAGGTAAGCTCGATCCTCAAGCAGGTGGCGACCACCGGTGGCACCATCGCCTACGAGATCGGCACGCGCAATGCCACTACGCTGCTGCGCCTCAAGGACGGCGAGACGCAGATCCTCGCCGGGCTCATCCAGGAATCCGACACCCGCAACGCCAACACCATACCGCTGCTCGGCCAGGTGCCGATCCTCGCGCACCTGTTCGGCACCTATCACACCGACCGGGAGAAGGACGAGGTGGTGCTGTCGATCACCCCGCGCATCATCCGCATGCAGCCGCGCCCGTCCGCCGACACCACCGAGTTCTGGTACGGCACCGAGAATCGCACCCGCTCGCTCCCCTACGGCTCGACCTCGGGCAGCGAGACGCCGGCAAGCGCGCCGGCCCCGGGTACGGCGCCGCCGACGAGCAGCGCCGTGCCGCTCATCGTGCCGGGCGCGGCGGGCATGCCCGCGGCGGGCGCGGGCGGGGAGGGCGGTGCAGTCGCGGGAGCCGCCGCGACGTCCAACGTTGCCGGTAACCCGACCGCGCAGGCCGCGCAGGCGGCGCTCAAGATCGCCGAAGCCTCGAGGGGCCTGCCGACCACGACGCCTCCGGCCACGGTCGCGAGCAATGCCGGACCCACCGGCAGCGCCTCGGCGCTGACTCTCGACGGGCCGAGCGAGGTCAAGCTCGGGGACCAGTTCCAGGTCACGGTGCGCCTCTCGACCGACCAGAACATCACCCACCTGCGCTCGCAGCTGCGCTACGACTCGACGGCGCTGCAACTCGTGAGCGCCACGCCGGGGGACATGGTGCCCGCCGCGGCGGGCAGCCCCAAGGTCGACACCCATGCGGGCGGCGCGCAGCTCGACATCACCACGACTTCGGATTCCCCGGTGCAGGGCAGCGGGTCGCTGATGGTGCTCGAGTTCAAGGCCGTGGCGCGGCGTCCGTCCACCGACGTCATGGCGATGCTGAATGTGCTCGGCGGGGTGGGGGCGGCGGTCGCCAACAGCACCGCGCCGCCACTCAAGATCGCCATTTCGCAGTGAGCCCATGCGCGCACGCGGCTTCACGCTGATCGAGCTCGTCATCGTACTCGCGATCATCGGGCTGCTGACCACCGCCGCATTCCCGCTGGCGCAGCTGGTCGCCAAGCGTGAGAAGGAGAGCGAGCTGCGCGTCGCGCTGCGGGAGATCCGCGCGGCGCTCGATGCCTACAAAGCATCCGCACAGGCCGGCCACATCAAGCTCGAGCTCGGGGCGAGCGGCTATCCCCCGGACCTCAAGTCCCTCTACGCGGGGGTCGAGGACGCGGCCAACCCGAAGAAGGTCAACATCTATTTCCTCAGGCGCATTCCCCGCGATCCGTTTTATCCGGACGCCACGGTGCCGGCGGAGGAGACCTGGGGCCTGCGCAGCTACAAGAGCCCGCCCGACGACCCGCAACCGGGCGACGACGTGTACGACGTGTACTCGCTCTCCAACCTCAAGGGACTGGACGGAAGGCCGTACCGTGAGTGGTGAGTCGTCGCATCCCGCGGGCTTGCCTCGCTTCCCGCGTGAGCGCGCGGCGCGTGGCTTTACCCTGATCGAGCTGCTGGTGGTGATGGCAATCATCGGTACCCTGCTCGCCATCGCGGTGCCGCGTTACTTCCACTCCCTCGAGAACGCCCGCGAGACGATCCTCAGGCAGGACCTCGCGATCCTGCGCGAGGCGATCGACAAATACGACGCGGACCTCAACAAGTACCCGGAGAAACTCTCCGACCTCGTCGATCACCGCTACATCCGCGCCATGCCCGTCGATCCATTCACCAAGCTCGCCGACAGCTGGACGACCGTGCCGTCGGATGATCCCGACAACACCGGCATCCGCGACGTGCACAGCGGCTCGCAGGCGACCGCGCGCGACGGCACGCCGTTCGCCAGCTGGTGACCGCCGATGGGTGCGCGTGCCTCCACGCAGCAGGGCTTCACTTTTCTCGGACTGCTGTTCGCGGTAGTGATCATCGGCTTGATGCTGACCGTCGCGGGCCGCGTGTGGCAGACCACCGTGAAACGCGAGCGCGAGGCCCAGCTCCTGTGGGTCGGTCACGCTTACCGCATTGCCATCGCCTCGTACTACGCCTTCGGTCACCGCTATCCCGCGACGCTGCAGAACCTCCTCACCGATGACCGGTTCCCGGTACCGAAGCATCATTTGCGGCGCTTGTATCCCGATCCCATGACGGGAAACGCCGACTGGACACTGCTGCGGACCCCGGACCAGTCGGGCATCCAGGGCGTTGCCAGCAGCTCGCAGGCGGCACCCATCAAGCGCGACGGATTCGATCTCATCGACGCAGCGTTCAAGGACACGGAATGCTATTGCCGCTGGCAATTCATCTACGTCGCGAACCGCTGGGGAGCCCTCCCGGCCACACCGCTGCCGGGGCCACCGCCGTTGACTCCCGGCCCCCAGCCGCCCTCCGGGCCCACCACGGCTCCCGGAGTTCCGATTCCGTCCAACAATAATCCTCCGCCGACGAGCCCAGCGCCCGATTCCGGGCCGAACTAAGGGCAATAAGGGCAAGCCCATACGGCCTAACCCTACCTTGGTTTACGGCATCCCCCCTTCGACCCTCAAGCCTCGGCCCAATAGCCGTTCGCTAGCCCGGCGGGCACTCTAGCGCCCACGCGAGCAAAAGAGATCGCAACAGGCCTGCCGGGCCGGATGCGGGGATGCGCGTAGGGAGTTTACGAAGACGGCACGGGCGCCTGCTGCAGGCGGCCCGAGAAAAATGATCCCGATTCACCGACACGTCGAAGCAAGAGCGGGCGCGCCACGCCCGGTCCCGATCGTTCAAAGAGGCACGCGGCGC
>DASSQU010000375.1:0-5066 GCA_035702325.1 Steroidobacteraceae bacterium | reverse complement strand
ACTGCGCGACGTTCGTGCCGCTCTCCAGCACCGTGATCTTGCTGACCCCCTGCTTCCTGACCTCGTCGATGCGCAGGATCGAATGCAGCGGCAGGCAGGTGCGTTTGACTCCCGAGAATTCGCCCTTGATGCGCTCCTCGGACGGGTCGAGCACCACCGAGGAACGCTCGCCGAACACCAGCTCCTCGACCTCGATGAAGCCGAATAGCTCCCCGTGGCTCACCCTGCGGGCGTACACCTCGTAAACCTTGCCCTGATTCACGAACATAATCCGGAAAATGTGACTCGCTGCCATGGAGGGGACGGTGCCGTCGGGTAGTTTGGACGCCGGCATTATATGTCCGGGCGCGCCGGGGACGCTGCCGTGCCCGCTCCGGACCCATCGAGATCACAGCAACGGACGGACCGTCCTTGAGCAGGGGAACCATGACGCTTCGGCTGCGTGTCGTCAGTGACCAGCGCCGGTCGCTCGCCGACCGCAGCAGTGCCGTTTTCTCCATCGAAGGGGGCACGATCGGCCGCTCGGCGGACAACGACTGGGTGCTGCCCGATCCGCTGCGCTACGTGTCCGCGCATCACGCCCGCGTGCAGTTCCGCGAAGGCCACTACTACCTGCAGGACGTCAGCACCAACGGCGTGTACGTCAACGACGAGATGGAGCCGCTCGCCAAGCGTGGCTCGAGCGGCTACCGCCTGGTGAACGGCGACGTGCTGCGCATGGGCGAGTACCACATCGTGGCCGCGCTCGAGCCGCTGCGCCAGGAGCGGCCGGACGCGGCGGTCGCCGCGGTACCGACCAGCATCCACGCACTGCGCTCCCTCGAGCACGCCCCGGACCACGACATCGGCGCGGCGCTGAACCTCGATGAGCTGCTGGTGGTGGAGCGCACCCCCGCACGCGCCGATCCCGTCCTGCCGGTGAACGCCTACGGCCAGGCGGTCCAGTCGGGCCCGGTGCGCGCGCTCGCCGAGACTGTCGGCTCGCCGCCGCACGCGACCGACGAGGGACCCGGTCCCGAGGCGATGGCCGAGCGCATGGCGCGGCTCGCCGAAGCCGTGGCGCGCGAGCCGAAGAACGGCGGCGGTTTCATCTCGCTCGGCGACCTGCAGACCGGGCTCGACGCCTTCTGCCGCGGCGCCGGGATCGAGTCGGAGCGGCTGCCGGCCGATGCCCAGGGACGCATCCTGCACCTTGCCGGACGGCTGTTCCGCGAGGCGCTGCTGGGCTTCAAGGACCTCGAGCGCACGCGCGCCAACACCCGCAACCGCTACCGGGTCGAGATGCCGCCGCCCGAGCACGACGATCCCCGGCCCTCGCTCGCCGAGTCGGTGATGGAGGAGCTGCTGGTGGATCTGTTCGTGCGGCACGAGAACCGCGAGCTCGACTCCGTGCAGTGGCTGCGCGAGACGGTCGCGGAGGCCAGGCTTCACGAGAACGCCACCGCGGCGGCGACCCGCGCCGCGTTCGTCGAATTCCTCGATCGCCTCGATCCCGCCGAGCTCGAAGCGCGCTTCGAGCGCGCCGCGCGCCGCGGCAAGGGACGCACGGCCGACAAGTCGCAGTACTGGGACTTGTTCATCACCTTCTACCGCAATCTCATCGAGATGCCGGCCGACCACCTGCCGCACACCTTCGTGGAGGCTTTCGCGGCCGCGTACCGCGAAGCGATGAAGAGGAAGCCGGAGGGCTGAGCGCGCGCCGCGCGCCGCGCACCGCGGCTCGTGGCGGAGAGGGTGGGATTCGAACCCACGTGCCGGTTTTACCCGACCATCCGATTTCGAGTCGGCGCCGTTATGACCGCTTCGGTACCTCTCCGGCTCCGCGACCTGCAATTTTGCGGGCTGGTATTCTAGCGGAAGGCGCACGGCAGAGGGCTTACTTCGTGCGGGCATTGACTCTCGGCGCCGCAGTAGTGCTGCTCCTCGCGGGCTGCGCCCGCTCGCAGCCGGCTCCGGTCGATCAGATCCGCGCACGCGGCGAGCTGCGCGTGGTGACGCTCAACCTGCCGACCTGCTACTACCTCGGCGCCCAGGGCACCGAGGGGCTCGAATTCGAGCTGGCGCAGAGATTCGCCGCGCAGCTCGGCGTGAAGCTCCTCATGTATCCGCTCGCCAACGAGAGCGCCATGCAGGCCGAGCTCGCCGCCGGCCGGGCCGACATCGCCGCCGCCTCGCTCAGCGCCACGCCGGAGTGGCGCGCGGCGGGCGAGCCGGCCGCGCCCTACGCGAGCGTGCCGCAGCTGGTGGTCTACCAGCGCAGCGGAGTGCGGCCGCGCGATACCCTGCAGCTCGAGTCGGCGCGCCTCGCGGTGCGCGCCGGCAGCCCGCAGGAGCGCATCCTCGCGAGGCTCAGGGCCACCGTGGCGCCGAGCCTCAAGTGGGTCGAGACGGCGCCGAGCACGGCCGACCCGGTCGAGGACGTCGACTCGGGCGGGGCCGACTACGCGATCACCGATGCACGCGAGTTCTCCTTCGCGCACCACCTGTACCCCAACGTACTGGTCGGCTTCGCGCTGCCGGACGCGCGCCCGGTGCAGTGGATCGTGCGCCGCGACGCCGGGCTGCTCGACGCCGTGAACCGTTTCTTCCAGGGGCTCGCGGCCTCCGGCGAGCTCGCGCAGCTGCTGCAGGACAGCTCGGGTGACACGCGGCGCTTCCAGTACGAGGAGTCGCGCGAGTTCCAGACGCACGTCGCCGATCGCCTGCCGCGCTACCGCGCCTGGTTCGAGCAGGCGGCCGCCGAGAACGGCCTCGACTGGCGGCTGCTCGCGGCGATCGGCTACCAGGAATCGAAGTGGGATCCGCGCGCCGAGTCCGGCGACGGGGCGCTCGGCGTCATGATGCTCACCGCCGACACCGCCGAGGCGATGGGCATCCGCAATCGCGCCGATCCGCGCCAGAGCATCTTCGCCGGCGCGCGTTACCTCGCCGAAGTGCGCCAGAAGATCCCCGACCGCATTCCCGAGCCCGACCGTACCTGGCTGACGATCGCCGCCTACAACGTCGGCTTCGGCCACCTGGAGGACGCGCGCATCCTCACCCAGTCGCTCGGCAGGAACCCCGACTCCTGGGCGGAGGTGCGCGCGCGGCTGCCGCTGCTCGCCCAGGGGCGCTGGTACGAGCGCGCCAGGCGCGGCTACGCGCGCGGCTGGGAGCCGGTGCAGTTCGTCGACCGCATCCAGCGCTTCCTCAAGCTGCTCGAGTGGCAGCCGGCCGAGCCCGGCCCGGCCCACAGCGCGGTAGCGCGTGAGCCGGCCTGCTGTGCGCCGGCAAAGGCCCGTGCGCCAGCCTTGCCACGAAGTGCTCGGCTGCTGAAGTGAGCGCGGCAGATGCGCACCGGGCCACGCCCTTTGCCGGCGTGGTCGATCGCGTGGCGCGGTAGGCCTGCGGAAATCGCCGGCAGCAGGCGATTTCCGCCAGTCAACTAGCGCCGCTCGAGGAAGAACCGCTGCAGCAGCGCGGCACATTCTTCCATGAGCACCCCGCCGAACACGTCGACGCGGTGATTGAGCTGCGGCAGCGCGAACACGTCGGTGATGCTGCCGGCGGCCCCGCGGCGGGCATCCCACGCGCCGAACACCAGCCGGCGCACTCGCGCGTGCACGATGGCCGACGCGCACATCACGCACGGCTCGAGTGTGACGTACAGCGTAGTGTCGGTGAGACGGTAGCTGCCGAGCGCGCGGCCGCCCGCGCGCAGCGCCTGCACTTCCGCATGCGCGGTGGGATCGTGGCTCGCGATCGGGGAGTTGGCCCCGACGCCGATGAGCTCGTCGCCGCGCACCAGCACCGCGCCCACCGGCACTTCGCCGCGCTCGCCGGCCGAGCGCGCCTGGGCGAGTGCGGCGCGCATGAACTCGACGTCGCGGCCGCCGTCAGCCGGGTCCGCCATGGGTCCCGGAGGCCGCCGCGGCCGCCGGCAGGAACAGCGCCGGGTCGACGAAGGTGGCGTTCAGCGCGACGCCGAAATGCAGGTGCGGGCCCGTGGCGCGGCCGGTCGAGCCCACCCTGCCGATCACGCTCCCCGCCTTGATCCGCTGCCCGCGCTTCACCTTGATGGCGCTCAGGTGGCAGTAGAGCGTGATGAGACCCGCGCCGTGATCGAGCACCACGGTGTTGCCGTCGAAGAAATAGTTGCCGGTGTCGAGCACCCGGCCGTCCGCCGCCGCCTGCACCGGCGTGCCGGCGGGCGCGGCGATGTCCATGCCGGAGTGCGGGTTGCGCGCCTCGTTGTTGAAGACGCGGCGCGAGCCGTAGGAGCTCGAGCGTACGCCCGGCACCGGCGGCGCGAGCCGCAGCGTCGCGGGCGTGCCCCCCGAGAAGGTGGCGAAAGTCTCCCTGAGGTGCGCGATCTCGCGCTCGGCGCGGGCCAGGTCGCGGGGCGAGAGGTCGACCTGGCGCGGTGCGACCGTGAGGCGCTGCACCGTGTACTGCTTGTCGCTCACCTCGAAGCCGAGCGCGCTGCCCTCGCCGCCGCCCGCGTCGTCGTGCACGCGCACCACCGCCGGCCCGGGCGGCTGGGACAGCGGGATGCCGACCACCGCGAGCCAGTGCTGCGCCTCGCCCACCACCAGCACGCGCCGCCCGTCGAAGCTGACGCGCGGCGGCTGTGCGGACCGGCTGTCGAGCGCGAGGATCGCGACGCCCCCGGGCACGCGTTCCTGCTCGGGCAGCGCGGCGGCGAGCGCCGGCGGCAGCGCGCCGGCATCGGCCGCGGCGGCCGCGGGCGCCTGCGCGGCCGCGAGCAGCGGCACGCTCGCGCCGAGCAGTGCCAGCGCGCCGGCGCTGCGGGCCGCGGCGTTCCTGCTCAATTTGCCGCCTTGCGGCCCGTCACGCGCGCCGTGACGATGCCGAGCGCGAGACGCGCTTCGATGGGTTCGCCGATCGCGACCGACGCGGCAGCGGTGACGAGCGCGCCGTCGGCGCGCGTCACGATCGCAAACCCGCGCGCGAGCGTCGCGAGCGGACTCACGGCATGCAGCGCGCGCTGCGCGAGCCCGACGCGCTGCTGCGCGAGCGCCACGCATGCGCGGACTGCATGGCCGAGGCGCGCCCTGAGATCCTGG
>DASSQU010000374.1:0-7003 GCA_035702325.1 Steroidobacteraceae bacterium | reverse complement strand
CACATCGATGCCCTCTCGACGCCGTCACTGCGCAAGCTGTTGCCTTGACCTCAGGCCGACGAGGCCCGTCGTGACTGAGACCTGAGACACGGATTCCGCCTCGCGCCATGCGCGCCGCAGCCCCGTACAGACGCCGTTCATCTGCTCACACCTACGATTGTTGTGACGCGGCTCTCCCTGCAGGCGGGTCGTTTGCGGGGACAATCGCACGCCCGGTAGAAGCGTCCGGGCGAGGGAGGCGGTATGAGAAAAGTACCAGGGTTCGTGGCCGGCTTGCTGACGGCAGCCCTCGCCGGCTGCGTCGTCACGCCGGTCGAGTATCGCTATGCTCCGCCACCGCCGGCTGCGCCGCCGGCGCCGGAGCCGGTGGCCTACGAGAGCGACGTCACCGCCAGCGAGCCGCCGCCGCCGCTGCCGGTCTATGAGCAGCCGCCCTGCCCGGTGGAGGGCTATGTCTGGACGCCGGGCCTGTGGCGCTGGGGCCCGTCGGGCTTCTACTGGGTGCCCGGTACCTGGGTCGCGCCGCCCGCCGTCGGACTGCTGTGGACCCCGGGCTACTGGGTCCTGGCGGGCCCGGTCTTCGTCTTCCACGCCGGCTACTGGGGGCCGCACGTCGGTTACTACGGCGGCATCAACTATGGCGGCGGCTACACCGGCGAGGGCTACCACGGCGGCCGCTGGGTCAACAACACCTTTCAGTACAACACCGCCGTGAGCAACGTGAATGTCACCAACATTCACAACACCTACAACCAGACGATCATCAACAACGTCACGATCAACAACACCACCATCGTGCGCACCAGCTACGCCGGCGGGCCGGGCACGCGCACCGAGCGCACGGCGCGCGAGGTGGAGGTGGCGAATGAGCGGCACCTGCCGGCGACGACGCTGCAGGTGCGGCACGACGACTCGGCGCGCGCCGATCCGCAGCTCGCCGCTGCGCACAACGCGGGACACCCGCCGATCGCCGCGACGCCGCGGCCGGGCGCGTTCACTGCACCGGGCGTGACGGCGGCCAGGCCCGTCGGGCCGGCCTGGCACCCGAAGGCGGCTCCGGAGGTCGCCGAACGCCCGGCGCGCTCTGACGGCGCTATGGCGCGCACGCCCGAGACGGCAGCGCACCCGGCTCCGCCGTTCGCGCACGCACCGGAACCGGGCGTTGCACCCAGGAGAGTGCAGCCGGTCACACCGCCGGTCACGGCGCGTGTGCAGGAGGCACAGCCGCGCCCGAGGCCGCAGGCGCAGCAGCCGCCGCAGCAGCCACGCGCCCAGCCGAAACCTCAGGCGCAGCCCCAGTCCGCGCCCCGGCCGCAGTCACGGCCCGATCGGCGGGAAGGTGAGAAGAAGCCGCCGGAGCAGAAAGGCGAGCACGGAACCGAGCGCGCGCAGTAACCGCGCCCCGGTCCGCTGCGCGGCGCGCTGCCGGCGCCCGCTAGTTGTGGTGCTCGGATGCCGCCAGGTCGTCGATGAGCTCGATCAGCCTGGCGGGTGAGCCGGCCTTGCCAACGTCGGTCGCATAGCGGCCGTTGATCACGATGAACGGCACGTCCTCGACGTGGTAGCGCTGCGTGATCTCGGCGGCACGCTGCATGTCGGAGTTCACGGTGAAGGAGTTGTAGGCGTTGGCGAAGTCCTCGGCGCTGACGCCGTTCCGGGTCGCCCAGGTCTGCTGCACCTTGAAGGACTCCGGCTCACTGTCGGCCACCAGCGGCGACACGCGGTTGTGGATCGTGTCGAAGGCCTTGTCGATGAGATCCGGCCGTCCGAGCGCTTCCAGTGCGTAAAAGAGGTGGGCGTGCGCGCGCTGCATCGCCCCCCAGATCACCGGCGCCTGCACGAACTCGATGTAGGCCGGCTTGGTCTTCAGCCAGGTCTTGAGAAACGGCTGCAGCGCGTAGCAGTGCGGGCACCCGAGCCACATCACCTCGAGCACCTCGACCTTGCCGGGCGCGACGTTGGTGGGCTGCGCCGGCACCAGCGGCTCGTAGTTGACGCCCGGCTTCCAGCGGCCGGCGGGCGGCTGGGCTTCGGCGGGCAGCGCGGTCATTCGCTCGAGTGAGGTGTCGGTGCTCGTCGGACGCTCGTTGGCCGCGCCCTCTCCCGACTCCTGAGCCTTGGCAGCCTGCTCGGTGGCGCTCTGGACGGGTGCGGGCGCGGCGCTGGCTGCCGGCGCCGGCGGCTGCGGGGCGGCCACCGGTGCCGGCGGCGGTGGCGCCGGCGGCGGTGTCCCGCGCGAGCAGGCGGTGAGAGCGAGCGCGACGAGCGCGCTTGAGGTGAGCGATCGGATGACGGGCATGGCTGGCCTCCGCTGTCAGCGCATGCCTTGCACGTACGAAGCGACGTCCCGGATTTCCTCGGGCGTGAGGCGCTTGGCGATCGTGAACATCATGACGCTGTTGGGACTCGCGGCGCTCGGGTTCGTCCCCGCGTAGCGCGTGCCGTTCGCGTAGTCGTTCAGCTGCTTCACCACGTACACGGACTGCTGAGCGCGCAGCTCGGGGTAGCCGGCGGCGAGATTGCCGCGCCCGACTGGCCCGTGGCAGGCGACACACGCCGGCACTTCGCGCGTGCGGTCGCCGCTGAGGTACAGCGCCTCGCCAGCCTTCCAGTAGGAGGGATCCGCCTCGAGGCCCGTCGGCGTCTGCGCCTCGAAGTACACGGCGAGGTCGTCGATATCCTGGTCGCTCAGGGTCGTCGCCAGCGGCCTCATGACCGGGTTGTTGCGCACCCCCGCACGGAACAGGCGCAGCTGCTCGGCGATGTACACCGCGTTCTGCCCCGCAAGGCGCGGCCAGTCGGGGTTGACGCTGTTGCCGTTCGGCCCGTGGCAGGCGCTGCAGAGCGCGGCCTTGGCCGCGCCGCTTGCGACCTTGCCGTCGGCGAACGGCTGAACGGGCGCGGCAGCCGCGGCCGGAGCGGGCGCAGCCGCCGGCGCCTGCGCCACAGAGAGCGAATACGCGAGTGTCAGCGCCGCGGCGCACAGGCCCAGGCAACCGAATCTCAGGGTCTTCGGCATGTTCTTGTTTCCGGTCAGGTTCCGCGAAGCGAAGGCGGCAAATTGTACACTACGGGCGTGCGAGCGCTTTTCGCCCCCTGGAAATGAGCCGCTTCGAGCAGGCGCGCTTCCTCGTGAGCGCCGCCGACCCGGGGCAGTTTCCTCCGGATGCCGGCGCGGAGGTCGCGTTCGCCGGCCGCTCGAACGCCGGCAAATCGAGCGCCATCAACGCCATCGTACGACGCCGCGCGCTCGCCCGTACCAGCAAGACACCCGGCCGCACGCGGCTGCTGAACTTCTTCGAGCTCGCTCCCATGCGCCGGCTCGTCGATCTGCCCGGCTATGGCTACGCGAGCGCCCCCGAGAGTGAGCGCCGCGCCTGGGGTCCGCTCATCGAAGCGCTGCACCAGCGCGCCTGCCTGCGCGGCCTGTTCGTGATCGTCGACGCCCGGCGCGGCGTGACTGCGGGCGACGAGCGGCTGCTCGAGTGGGCCGCCCCTGAGCAGCGCGTGCATGTGCTGCTCTCCAAGGCGGACAAGCTCGGGCGCAGCGAGGCCGTCCGCGCATTGCGCGAGGCGGCGCGGCGCCTCGGTCCCCGGGCGAGCGTGCAGCTGTTCTCGGCGCTCGCAGGGATCGGCGTCGCCGAGGCGCAGGAAACCCTCGCCGCCTGGCTGGCATGAAGGGGGGTCGCGCAAATAAAAAACCCCGGCGGTTGTGCCGCCGGGGTCAGACTAACCCGGCACAGGTCTCATGAACCGGGTCAATACCCGCTCAGGGAGGGAAGCGGGGAGTGCATGAGCACTCAGTGAATTCGACGCCAGGCCCCGGGGGAAGTTCCGCCAGGGCTGAGAAAAAATAACCTGTTGAAACATGTACTTACTTTTCATTATGTATCGCGCGCGCCACAGACTCCTTGGGCCATTCCCTCCGGGAACCGCAAGCGCGGAAAGCCCCGGGGACCCCCGACAGTCCTAGAACAGGTTCAGAAACACGCCGAGCGAAATGATATTGGCGCCGCTGGTGTCGCGGATGCTGAAGCTCTCGTATTCGAGACGCGCCCCTACGTTGCCGATGTGGACCTGCCCGCCGACCCCCCAGGCGAACTGCGTGCCGTTGTCGGACAGAGAGAAGAACTGCGAGGGCGCGGTGAAGGTGGTACCGCCACTCAGGCTCCAGCGCGCGAGTCCCGCCTTGGCAAAGACGTCCAGATACGGCACCGGGACCGGCAGGAAGCCGACGGCGTAGCCGGCGAATGCCTTGTACCGCAAATGCGTGTTGACGGGGCAATTGTCGATGCAGGCCGGCAGCGATGCGCCGAGCGTCTGGCTGCCAAGATCGATGTACTCCGCCTCGATCCCGAGCAGGCTGATCGGGCGCAATCCCGCCCACACCCTCCAGTCGGTGCTATTGAGGTTGCTGTTGGTCGCGGTGATGTCGCGCAGGCTGTTGCGGGAGACCCCGGCGCCGACATAGAGAAGGCCGTCGTCGGCTTCGGCGCCACCCGTGCCGAGCGCGAGCGCGATGACGAGCGGCAGCCTGCGCATAGCAGACCTCCGTGAGCAGCGGCCACCCTAGAGGATGTTGAGGAATACCTCCAGCGACACGACGCTGGCGCCGTTGGTGCCGGGAATGCGGAAGTTCTCGTACTCGAGCCGTCCGCCGATGTTGCCGACGTGCACCTGCGTGCCGAGACCCCAGGCGAACTCGGTGCCGCTGTTGGAGAACGAGGTCGGCGGCGCGAGCGGCGAGAGCGCGCTGCCGTTGAGCTTCCAGCGCGCCAGCCCGGCCTTGCCGAAGATGTCGAGGAACGGCAGCGGGATCGGCAGGAAGCCGACCGCGTAGCCGGCGAGCGCCTTGGCGTCCGAGTGCGTGCTGGTATTCACGAAGCTGCTGGTCTGGCTGCCGAGATCGAGGTAGTCGGCCTCGACCGCGACCACGCTCACCGGCCGAAAGCCGAGGAACGCCTTCCAGGAGGTGCTGTCGATATCGGCGAAGTTGGTGCCGGCGTTGGCGATATCGCTCAGCCTGTCCTTGGAGATGCCGGCACCGACGTAGAAGAAGCCGTTGTCGGCCCGGGCGGCGCTCGCGCCGAGCGCGAGGGCGAGAATGAGCAGGAATCTGCGCATGGTTGAACCTCGTGTTCCGTGACACTCCCTACCTAACACAATTGCGGCGCCCGCGTTGACTGTTGCAAGCCGGCGACAAGGTGCCCGGCGCTCGCTGCAGGACCGACCGGCGCGCGCGGCGGAAGTTTCATCCCGGGTGCCGCGGCGGCGCCTCAGTGGGCCTCGTCCCAGTTGGCGCCCCAGCCCACATCGACCCGCAGCGGCACGCTCAGGTCGGCGGCATCCACCATGAAGCCGCGCACCGCCTCGCTCACTTCTGCCACGGCGTCGGTGCGCGCCTCGAGCACCAGTTCGTCGTGTACCTGCATGATGAGCCGTGCGGGCGAGTCCGGACGCCGGCACCACGCATGCACCGCGATCATGGCGCGCTTGATGATGTCGGCCGCCGTGCCCTGCATCGGCGCGTTGATGGCGCTGCGCTCGGCGTACTGGCGCAGCTGCGGGTTGCCCGAGCGGATGTCCGGCAGATACAGCCGCCGCCCGAATACCGTCTCGACGAAACCGCGCTCGCGGGCCTGCGCACGGGTGTCGTCCATGAAGCGCTTCACTCCCGGGTAGCGCTGGAAGTAGCGCTCGACGTATGCCTGCGCGGCACCGCGCTCGATGCCGAGATTGCGCGCCAGGCCGAAGGGCGACATGCCGTAGATGAGGCCGAAGTTGATCACCTTGGCGGTGCGGCGCTGATCGGCGCTGACCGCCTCGGGCGCGACGCCGAACACCTCGGCGGCGGTCGCCCGATGCACGTCGTGGTCGGCGGCGAATGCGCCGCGCAGGTGCTCGTCGCCCGAGAGGTGCGCCATGATGCGCAGCTCGATCTGCGAGTAGTCCGCAGCGAGCAGCACGCAGCCCGGCGGCGCCACGAATGCCTGGCGGATGCGGCGTCCCTCCGGACGGCGTACCGGGATGTTCTGCAGATTCGGGTCGACCGAGGACAGCCGCCCGGTGGCGGCCACCGCCTGCGCGTAGTTGGTGTGGATGCGCCCGGTACGCTCGTTGACCTGCTCGGGAAGCTTGTCGGTGTAGGTGGACTTGAGCTTGGCGAGAGCGCGGTACTCGAGCACGATGCGCGGCAGCGGGTAGCTCTCGGCGAGCTCCTCGAGCACGTCCTCGGCGGTCGAGGGCTGTCCGGTCGGGGTCTTGCGCCGCACCGGCAGCTGCAGTCTCTCGAACAGAATCTGCTGCAGCTGCTTCGGCGATTCGATGTTGAACTCGTGGCCCGCCTCGCGGTGCGCCTGGAGCAGCAGCTCCTGCAGCTGGCGGGCGAACTCCCGGCTCTGCGCGCGCAGCCGCTCGCGGTCGATGAGCACCCCGTGGTGCTCCATGGCGAGCAGCACGGGGATCAGCGGCTGCTCGCACTCCTGGTAGAGCCGCGCGAGCGCGGGTATCGACTCGAGCTGCGACCACAGCGCGCGGTGCAGCCGCAGCGTGACATCGGCGTCCTCGGCGGCGTACTCCGCGGCCTTGTCCACCGGCACCTGGTCGAAGGTGATCTGTCTGGCGCCCTTGCCGGCGACGTCCTCGAAGGTGATGGTGCGCAGCCCGAGATAGCGTTGCGCGTCGGAGTCCATGTCGTGGTTGGTGGCGACGCTGTTCCACACGTAGGACTCGAGCATGGTGTCGAAGCGCATGCCCGCGAGCGCGATGCCGGCGTTGGCGAGCACGTGCGCGTCGTACTTGAGGTTGTGGCCGACCTTGGCGGGTGTCTCGGACTCGAGCAGGGCCTTCAGCGCCGCGAGCACGCGGTCGCGCTCGAGCTGCGCCGGCGCGCCGGGGTAGACGTGCCCGAGCGTCACGTAGGCGGCCGCGCAGGGCTCGACGGCGAAGGAGACGCCGACGATCTCGGCGCGCATGGTGTCGAGGCTGGTGGTCTCGGTGTCGA
>DASSQU010000373.1:0-5007 GCA_035702325.1 Steroidobacteraceae bacterium | reverse complement strand
TCAGGGTGGCGCCGATCAACCGCCGCGGCGAGGTGCTGCACGAGGAGTTCCTGGCGCTGCTCGGGCCGCGCACCCGCCTCGCGGCATTCGCGCACGTCTCGAATGCGCTCGGCACGGTGCTGCCGGTGAAGCGCATGGTCGACGCCGCGCACGCCCACGGCGCCGTGGTGCTCATCGATGGCGCCCAGGCGGTGCCGCACGCGCGCGTCGACCTGCGCGCCCTCGGCGCCGACTTCTACTGCTTCTCCGGTCATAAGCTCTACGGGCCGACCGGCATCGGGGTGCTGTACGGGCGCGAGGAGCTGCTCGGCGCGATGCCGCCGTGGCAGGGCGGCGGCGACATGATCCGCACCGTCGCCTTCGAGAAGACCACCTACAACGATCTGCCGTGGAAGTTCGAGGCCGGAACACCCCACATCTCCGGAGCGGTCGGCCTCGCCGCCGCCATGGACTACGTGGAGAATCTCGGCCTCGAGGCCCTCGCCGCGCACGAGCAGCGGCTGCTCGAGCTCGCCACCGCGGAGCTCACGCGCCTGTCCGGCATCGAGATCATCGGCACCGCGCCCGCGAAGGCCGCGGTGCTGTCGTTCACCATGGCCGGAGTACACCCGCACGACCTCGGCACCATCCTCGACGCCGAAGGGGTCGCGGTGCGCACCGGTCATCACTGTGCCATGCCGGTCATGACCTTCATGGGGATTCCGGCCACCGCGCGCGCCTCGTTCGGCTGCTACAACACCGCCGATGACGTCGCGCGCCTCGTCGCCGCGCTCGGTAAGGCGCGCGAGGTGTTCGGCTGATGGACCTCAAGGAGCTGTACCGCGACGTGATCCTCGATCACAACCGTCAGCCGCGCAACTTCGGGCGCCTCGACGGCGGGGCGCGTCACGCCGACGGCCACAATCCGCTGTGCGGCGACCGGCTCACGGTGTTCGTGCGCCTCGAAGGCGAGCGCATCGCGGACATCCGCTTCGAGGGACGCGGCTGCGCGATCTCCACCGCATCGGCCTCGCTCATGACCGAGGCCGTCAAGGGCCGCCCGCGCGCCGAGGTGCGTGCGCTGTTCGAACGGGTGCACGCGCTGCTCACGCAGCCGGACGCCGCGCCCGATACCGACCTCGGCAAGCTCGCGGCGCTCTCGGGCGTGCGCGAGTTCCCGGCGCGCGTCAAGTGCGCCAGCCTCCCCTGGCACACGCTCAACGCTGCGCTCGAGCACCACGCCGCGAGCGTCTCCACCGAGTAGGCCGCTGCGATGCGCCGCCACGACAACGAGCCGTTCGTGGTGAACCGCGAGGTGCGCGCGGTGATCGTGCCCGCCGGACAGGAGGTGAAGCTCAAGCCCGGACAGGCCGGTTACATCACCCAGGCGCTCGGCGGCAGCTTCACCGTCTACATCGAGGGCAACCTGTTCCGTATCGCGGGCGAGGACGCCGACGCCATCGGCCAGGAAGCGGTCAAGCCGCCCGAGCTGCCGCCGAATGCCACCGAAGAGGACGTGCGCAAGCTCGCCTGGGAACAGATGCGCGGCTGCTACGACCCCGAGATCCCGATCAACATCGTCGACCTCGGACTGGTGTACGAGTGCGAGGTGCAGCAGAACGAGGACGGCACGCGCACCGTGGAGGTGAAGATCACCCTCACCGCACCCGGGTGTGGCATGGGGGACATACTGGTCGACGACGTACGCGACAAGCTGCAGCGCATCCCGACGGTGCGCGAGACACGCGTCGAGCTCACCTTCGATCCGCCCTGGAACCAGTCCATGATGTCGGAAGCGGCGCGGCTGCAGACGGGGATGTTTTGAGCGAGTGGATCGACATCGGCGCTGCGGCCGCGCTCGCCGAGGCGCGTCCCCTGCCGCTCGAGGTCGACGGCCTCGCGATCGTGGTGGTGCGCTGCGGGCCGGCGCTGTTCGCGGTGGAAGACCGCTGTACGCACGATGGCGAGTCCTTCGCCGGAGCCGAAGTGGAGAACTGCGAGCTGGTGTGGCCGCGCCACGGCGCGCATTTCTGCCTGGAGAGCGGCGCGGCGCTCACGCCGCCGGCCTACGAGCCGCTGCGCACCTACGCGGTGCGCGAGCAGGAGGGACGCATCCTGCTGGAGCGGCCCGCGTGAGGCGGCGCACGTGAGGCGCCTGACAATCATGCGCCACGGCGACGCAGCCTGGGAGGATCCCGGCACCGACGATTTCGCCCGGCCCCTCAACCGCCGGGGCATCGCCGGGGCGGAAGCGATGGCGCGCCGGCTGCGCGAGCTCGGGCTGGTTCCCGACCGGCTGCTCGCGAGCACCGCGCGGCGCGCCGAGCAGACCGCCGACATCGTGGCGCGCGAGCTGGCGCTGCCGGTGCGGCGGGTGCTGCGCGACGAGGCGCTCTACCTGGCGGGTGCCGCCGAGCTGCTGCGGATCATCCAGGGTACCGGCCCGCGCATCGCCCACCTGCTGGTGATCGCGCACAACCCCGGCGCCTCCGATCTGATCCACAAGCTGGTTCCCGCCGGCGGCATCAGCACGCTCACCGCCGCAGCGCTGTGCTCGATCGAATTCGAGGTGGAAGCCTGGCCGGCGATCGGCCCCGAGACGGTGCGCAACGTGCAGTACGAGGCGCCGCCGGGGCGGTTGTTCGGGCTGCTGCGTTAGCTGCGGGCCCGCGGGCCCGCAGCGCGGCTTGCGCCACTCGTCGACCGACCGGGCAAGCCGCTCAGCACTCCGGAACGTTCACCGCCAGCCCGCCCTGCGACGTCTCCTTGTAGATGGTCGACATGTCGGCGCCGGTCTGGCGCATGGTGGCGATCACCTGGTCGAGCGACACCTTGTGCGTACCGTCGCCGCGCATCGCGAGGCGCGCGGCGTTCACCGCCTTGACCGCGCCCATGGCGTTGCGCTCGATGCAGGGAATCTGCACCAGGCCCGCCACCGGGTCGCAGGTGAGCCCGAGGTTGTGCTCCATGCCGATCTCCGCGGCATTCTCCACCTGCGCGTTGGTACCGTGCTGCGCGGCCACCAGGCCGGCCGCCGCCATCGAGCAGGCGACGCCCACCTCGCCCTGGCAGCCCATCTCCGCCCCGGAGATGGAGGCGTTGCGCTTGTAGAGCATGCCGATCGCCGCCGCCGTCAGCAGGAAGCGCAGCACCCCGTCCTCGTTGGCCCCGGGCTCGAAGCGCCGGTAGAAGTGCAGCACCGCGGGCACGATGCCGGCGGCGCCGTTGGTCGGGGCGGTGACCACCCGCCCGCCGGCGGCATTCTCCTCGTTGACCGCCAGCGCCCAGGCGTTCACCCAGTCCATGGCGTCGAGAGGACCCGCGGCCGGGCTGTCGGTGAGCTGGCGAAAGAGCCGCGGCGCGCGGCGGCGGACCCTGAGCACCCCCGGCAGCACGCCGCTGCCGCGCAAGCCGCGCTCGACGCAGCCCTGCATCACCTGCCAGATGTGCAGCAGCTGCGCGCGCACCTGCGTCTCCGGCGCCCAGGTGCGCTCGTTCGCCAGCATCAGCTCGAAGATCTCGAGTCCGTGCTCCTGGCAGCGCGCCAGCAGCTCCGCCGCCGAGCCGAAAGCATGCGGAGGCGGAGCATGCGCCCCGGTCGCGCGCGCCTCGGCCTCGTCGCCGCGCACGATGAAGCCGCCGCCGATCGAGTAGTAGTCCTCCTCGCGCAGTACGCGGCGCCCGGCGCCGAGCGCACTGAAGCGCATGCCGTTGGAATGCCGCGGCAGCCGCTCGTGCTGCATGAACAGCAGCTGCAGCGCCTCGTCGAATTCGATCGGATGCTCGCCGAGCAGCGCGATTTGCCCGCTCGCGCGGATGCCGCGCACCGTCGCCTCGATGGCGTCCGGCTCGGCCGTCTCGGGCTCGGCCCCGGTGAGCCCGGCGAGCACCGCCCGGTCCGTGCCGTGGCCGAGGCCGGTCAGGGCGAGGGAGCCGTACAGGCGTACCGCGATCTCGCGCGTCGCCCCGAGCAGCGCCGCGCTCTTCAGGCCGAGCGCGAACTCGCGCGCCGCGCGCATCGGCCCCATGGTGTGCGAGCTCGACGGCCCGATGCCGATCTTGAATATGTCGAACACGCTCAAAGCCATGCGCGCTGATCCCCGGGCCACGCGTGCCACGCGCGCCCTGCCCCGATCGGTGCAGTCTGCAACGCCGGCACCCCGGGGGCGTGCTTTGCGGCGACCCCGGGCGGCTCAAATGCGACCGCGACGGCCTCAAGTATAATTCGCGCACCATGGCCCAGGCCTTCATCGCGCGACTGCGCGCCGAGCTCGCCGCGCTGCGCGAGCAGGGTCTGTACAAGAGCGAACGCACCCTCGCCGGCCCCCAGGGCGGTGTCGTGCGGGTCGGCGGCCGGGAGCTCATCAATCTGTGCGCCAACAACTACCTGGGGCTCGCCAACCACCCGGCGGTGTGCGCCGCAGCGCGGCGCGCGCTCGAGGATTACGGCTACGGCATGGCCTCGGTGCGCTTCATCTGCGGCACGCAGCAGATCCACAAGGAGCTCGAGGCGCGCCTGGCGCGCTTCCTCGGCACCGAGGACGCGATCCTCTACTCCTCGTGTTTCGACGCCAACGGCGGACTGTTCGAGGCGCTGCTCGATGAGCGCGACGCGGTGATTTCGGATGCGCTCAACCACGCGAGCATCATCGACGGCATCCGCCTGTGCAAGGCGCAGCGCTACCGCTATGCCACGAGCGACATGGGCGAGCTGGAGAACTGCCTGCGCCAGGCGCAGGGCGCGCGTACGCGCCTGATCGCCACCGACGGGGTGTTTTCCATGGACGGCTTCATCGCCAACCTGCGCGGCATCTGCGACCTCGCCGGACGCTACGACGCGCTGGTGATGGTCGATGACTCGCACGCCACCGGCTTCATGGGACCCGGCGGCCGCGGCACCCCGGAGCACTGCGGCGTCGCCGCGCGCGTCGATATCCTCAGCGGTACGCTCGGCAAGGCGCTCGGCGGCGGCAGCGGCGGCTACATCGCGGCGCGGCGCGAGACGGTCGAGTGGCTGCGGCAGCGCTC
>DASSQU010000372.1:0-2288 GCA_035702325.1 Steroidobacteraceae bacterium | reverse complement strand
TAGCCGTTGCCGAGGCGCTCGGGCTGCCGCTCGCGACTCTGGACAGGCGGCTTGCCAACGCCCGGGGCCCGCGGTGCGCTTTCCTCACACCGGGGGCCCGATAGCGTCTTCTCGCCCGGCTCATCGCACCGACCGCGTCAGCGCCCGCCCCCCACGATCCCGGCGCGCAGCAGCCGGCTCATATCAGCGGCATCTCAGGCTTCATCGCCCGCGCATGCTAGCGCATTTCGGCGCCGGCTCCCCTGCCCCGCCGCGGGCGGCCGCCTATACGTTCGAGTCGGGGAATGACGCTTTGCGGCGGGTCATGTATTCATGCAGCGCCTCGTCCACCGCCGGGTCGAGCGGCGGCGGCTCGTACTCGGCGAGCTGCTTCTTCCACAGCGCGTTGGCGCGCTGTGCCATGTCCTTCGAGCCTTCGGACTCCCACTGCTCGACGCTGTTGTTGTCGGCGAGCGGCGAGCGGTAGAACGCGGTCTGGAAGTTCGCCTGCGTGTGCGCGCAGCCGAGGAAGTGTTTGCCCGGACCCACCTCGCGGATGGCATCGAGCGCCTGGCCGTTCTCGGACAGGTCGACCCCCGCCAGCAGCGTGTGCATCATGCCGGCCTGGTCGGCGTCCATGACGAATTTCTCGTAGCCCATCGACAGCCCGCCCTCGAGCCAGCCGGCCGTGTGCAGCACGAAATTGACGCCGCCGAGGCAGGTCGGCACCAGGGTATTGGCCGACTCGTAGGCCGCCTGTGCGTCCGGGATCTTCGCGGCGCACAGCGCCCCGCCCGAGCGGAACGGGACTTCGAGGCGCCGGGCGAGGGCCGCCATCGCGTACAGCACGAGCGCCGGCTCCGGCGTGCCGAAGGTCGGTGCTCCCGACTGCATCGAGAGCGAGGAGGCGAAGCTGCCGAGCACCACCGGCGCGCCCGGATTCACCAGTTGCGCGAGCGCCATGCCGGCCAGGGCTTCGGCGAGCGTCTGCGCCGCGGTGCCCGCGACCGTCACCGGCGACATCGCGCCGGCCAGGATGAACGGCGTGACGATGGTCGCCTGATTGGCGCGTGCATAGGTCTTCAGCGCCCCGAGCATGGTGGCGTCCCAGGTGAGGGGCGAGTTGGCGTTGATCAGGCTGGTGATGCAGGTGCGGGGCTTGCCGGTCGCCGGGTCGGTGAAATCCTTGCCGAAGAGGATCCTGGTCATCTCCACGGTGTCGCGCGCCCGCTCGGGATGGGTGACCGAGCCCATGAACGGCTTGTCGCTGTACTTCATGTGGCTGTACACCATGTCGAAGTGCCGCTTGTTGACCGGCAGGTCGACAGGCTCGCAGATGGTGCCGCCGGAGTGATGCAGCGAGGTGGCGAGATAGGTGAGCTTGACGAAATTGCGGAAGTCCTCGATGCGGGCGTAGCGCCGTCCCTCGTCGAGGTTGCGCACGAACGGCGAGCCGTAGGCCGGGGCAAACACCGTGCGGTCGCCGCCGATCACCACGTTGTGTGCCGGATTGCGCGCGTACTGGGTGAACTCCTTCGGCGCCGAGCGCCGCACGATCGCGCGGCACATGCCGCGCGGGAAGCGCACCCGCTCGCCCTGCACGTCTGCGCCCGCGTCCTTCCACAGCTTGAGCGCCTCCGCATCGTCGCGGAAATCGATGCCGACCTCCTGCAGGATGGTGTCGGCATTGTGCTCGAGGAGCTCGAGCCCCTCCGTCGAGAGCACCTCGTAGTAGGGGATCCTGCGGGTGATGTAGGGAACGAAGGCGTGGCTGCGGGCCGTGCGCGCGGCGATTTTCGCCTCGCGGCCGCTGGGGCGGCGCGCGCGCGCCGGCGGGCTGGTCTGGGATTCCGGGTCCATAGGGGTTCCTCGGCGCGCCGCGTGGGCGGCCCGCGTGCGGGCCTCAAGCCGCCATTATGAGCCCGCCCGGAGCCGGGGGGCGACACGGATTGCGGCATGCACTTCTCCGCCCGCGTCACCGCCGCTGCGCCGCACGGATGGCACGGCCCGCCGCGTGGCCGATGGCGATGGCGGCGCGCCTGGTCCAAGATTCGCCCCATGAAGAAGAACAAGCTCGCCGCGGCCTTCTGCGCCGCGCTGATCACCGCAGCCTTCGCAACCTCGGGACCCGTGTTCCCGCCCTGGGGCGTCACCCTCGCCTACATGGATGCGAGCGTGGCACCGGGGGCGGACTTCTTCCGCTACACCAACGGGGGGTGGCTCAGGACGGCGGTCATTGCCCCCGACCGCCAGGTCGCCGGCGTCAACCTCGAGCTCAACAAGGACAACGAGGCGAAACTCAAGTCGAT
>DASSQU010000371.1:0-2484 GCA_035702325.1 Steroidobacteraceae bacterium | reverse complement strand
CCCACCTCTTCGGCGTGCAGCTCTCCATCGAGCCCTTCCCCGGCTGGTCGCTCGGCGTCAACCGCCTGCTCGAGTACGGCGGGGGCAGCGGTCTGCCGTCATCGGCGCGGTTCCTGATCCGGGACTTCTTCAAGCCGAGCGGGCTGTCGCAGACGCAGGGCAACCAGCAGGCCTCCTACGTGAGCCGCTTCATCTTCCCCGCACCCACGCCGTTCGCGGTGTACTTCCAGTACGCGGGCGAGGACAACTCCAACGGCGGCAGCGAGCTGCTCGGCAACGCCGCGCTCTCCGCCGGCATCGACTTCCCGCGCATCGCCCGGCACTTCGACGCCACCTACGAGATCTCCGAGTGGCAGAACATCTGGTACGTGCACTACATCTTCCTCGACGGCATGACGAGCGACGGGCTGGTGCTCGGCACCTGGGGCGCCGACCAGCGCAATTTCAACAACGGTGTCGGCGCGCGCAGCCAGCTGCTGCGTGTCGGCTGGGAGCCTCCGTTCGGCGGCTATCTCGAGCTGCGCGCGCGCACGCTCGCCAATCAGACCTACGCCGCGGTCGGCGCGCAGCGGCAGTTCGTTTCCGGCGAGGTGCCCTACCCTTATTTTCACTACTACGACCTGAGCCTGAGCTACTCGCACCCGTGGAACGGCGTGATCGTAGGCGGCGAGGCGCTCACCGGACGGGACGTCTACGGTGAGTCCTTCACCCGTATCTCGGGCTTCGTGCGCTACGGAGGGGCCGGCCGCTCGCGCGAGGACGATGCGGGCGGGGAGGACTCCGCAGACGACGCATATGGCGGCGAGCCGGGCGAGCGCCACGGCGAGCTGTTCGTCGATGCCGGCGTGCAGGCGAATCAGGTGCGGGTAGATCTGTCACCGCCCAATCCCAACACCAGGAGCGCGGTGCGTGTCGGGGCGCACTTCGGACTCGGCGCCCGCCGCGCCGTGTCGCAGCACAACGACCTCGGCGTGCGGGTCGAGCTCGACGGGGTGCAGGGACACTCGCTCATCGGGGTGCGCGCGCTCGACTACCGCCACCGTTTCGGCGACTCCTTCGCGCTCGGGCTGTTCGCCGGGGTGGACCGCTACGATCTCGCGACGCCGGCCTACTCGCTCTACTGGGGCGGCGGAGTCCAGTGGCGCAACGTCCTGCCCGCCTGGGACCTGGGGCTCGATCTGCGCTACGGGCAGAACGTCGCCCGCGACAAGCTGCTGCCGACCGACCCTCCCGGCGACCGCCCCGACAGCTTCTACAAGATTGCGAGCGGCGTGCTGTACCTGTCGCGCCGCTTCTGAGCACGCGCGGTCGCTGCCCCTCCCAGGGGAGCGCGCCCGCGCGTTCAGTTCGGCAGCAGCCTGCGCACCGCCGCGAGCAGCGCGTCCATGTCGAAGGGCTTGGTGAGGACTTCTTCGGCGCCGGCTTCGCGCGCCGCGGCCAGGTAGGCGTGCGTGCTGATGGCGTCCGGCTTGTAGGACAGCGGCCCGAAGCTGCCACCGCCCGAGATCGCGATCACGCGGATCTGCGGGTGTCGCTCGCGCAGGATCCTGATGAGCTCCACGCCGTGCACCCGCGGCATGATCACGTCGGTTATCACGATGTCCGGATGGACGGCGCTCACCGTCTCCAGGCCCGAGCTGGCGTTGTTGGCGATCAGCACCTTGAGCCCGGCACGTTCGAGCACCCGGCGGATCACTTCGCCGACCTCGACCTCGTCATCCACGATCAGCACGGTTTGCATGTTGTTACCCCGCGGCCCGGCCGGCGCCTGCGGCGTGCGCCAGTCCTTGTCCCTCGCGCACCGCGACCGGGAAATACACCCGGAAGGTGCTGCCGCGCTCCAGCTCGGAGTGCACCGTGATCACCCCGCCCATCGAGGTCACGATGCCGTGGACCACCGACAGGCCGAGACCGGTTCCCTCCCCGACCTCGCGCGTGGTGAAGAACGGCTCGAAGATGTGGGTGAGTACCGCCGGCTCCATGCCATGTCCCGTGTCGCTCACCTCGAGCAGGCTGTAGCGCCCGAGTCCGACCTGACCGTCCTGGGGATTCTCGACCGCCCGCAGCCGCAGGGCAAGCCGGCCGCCGCTGCGGCGCATGGCCTGATACGCATTGGTACACAGATTGATCACCACCTGGTGCACCAGGCTCGCCTCGCCTGCCACCGGCAGCAGCTCGTCCTCGGCATCGAACACGATCTCGATGTTCGCGGGAACGATGGCGCGCAGCAGCGCCAGAGCTTCCTCCACGGGTGCCCGCAGCGGGAACACGCTCGACTGCTGCGAATCCATCTCGCGGCTGAAGGTCAGGATGCGGGTGACCAGGCTGCGCGCGCGGTGCGCCGCGGCCACGATGCGCGTGAGGTCCCCGGCAAGCGGGCTGTCCGGGCGAGCCTCGTCGAGCGCTACCTGCGCATACAGCAGGATCGGCGTCAGGATGTTGTTGAACTCGTGCGCCACGCCGCCGGCGAGCGTGCCGATGGTC
>DASSQU010000370.1:0-2319 GCA_035702325.1 Steroidobacteraceae bacterium | reverse complement strand
GGGCGCACCACTTCGGCGCGGCCGAGCGGCACGGTGTAATGGCCCTCGGGCACCTCGCCGCGCGGGTGCGCGCTCCACGGCACGGCGGGCTTGTGCGCATCGCCGTCGAAGGGGCCGTTGTAGAGCCGCTTGGGCTCGAAGAACAGCACCGGGTCGTCGCCCTCGATCGAGCTGATCAGCAGGCCCTTGGCATCGTAGGGGTTGGAGGGCATCACCACCTTGATGCCGCACACGTGGGTGAAGATCGCCTCCGGACTCTGCGAGTGGGTCTGGCCGCCGCGGATGCCGCCGCCGCACGGCGTGCGGATCGTCACCGGCGCGGAGAACTCACCCGCCGAGCGGTAGCGCAGGCGCGCGAGCTCGCTCACCACCTGGTCGTAGCCGGGATAGATGTAATCGGCGAACTGGATCTCGGCCACCGGCTTCAGGCCGTTCACTCCCATGCCGATGGCGGTGGCGATGATCCCGCCCTCGGCGATCGGCGTGTCGAGCACGCGATGCTCGCCGTACTTGCGCTGCAGGCCGTCGGTTGCGCGGAACACCCCGCCGAAGAAGCCCACGTCCTCGCCGAGAACCACCACGCGCGGATCGCGCTCGAGCATCACGTCCATGGCGGAGTTCAGCGCCTGGACCATGTTCATGCGTGCCACGGCTCAGCCCTTGCGCGTCACGGCCGACGGCGCCGGCGGCGCGCTGCTGCGCGCGGCGCCCCCGGCCTCGGTATCGCGCAGCGCCTTGAGCTCGCGCTGCTGCTGCGCCAGGTTCGGCGGCATCTCGCGGAACACGTCCTCGAACATCGTCACCGGGTCGAGCGCGGGGCCGCCGGTGAGCGTGCCGTAGCTCTCGGCCTCCTTCCAGCAGGCGTTGACCTGGGCCTCGAGCTCCTTCTCGAGCCGCAGATGCCGCTCCTCGGACCACTCGCCGAGCGCGATCAGGTGCTGCTTGAGGCGCGTGACCGGGTCCCCGAGCGGCCAGGCGCGCCACTCCTCCTTGGGGCGGTAGCGCGCCGGGTCGTCGCTGGTGGAGTGCGCCGCGGCGCGGTAAGTGACGTGCTCGATGAGCGTCGGGCCGACGCTCTGGCGGGCGCGCTGTGCCGCCCACTGGGTGACGGCGTAGACGGCGAGGAAGTCGTTGCCGTCGACGCGTATCCCCGGCATGCCGTAACCGGGGCCGCGCTGCGCGAAGGTGCGGTGCTCCCCGCCGGCGAAGCCCTGGAAGGTGGAGATCGCCCACTGGTTATTGACCAGGTTGAGGATCACCGGCGCCTGGTACACCGCGGCGAAGGTCATGGCGTAGTGGAAGTCCGCCTCGGCGCTCGAACCCTCGCCGATCCAGCTCGCGGCGATACGATCCTCGCCCTTGATGGCCGCGGCCATCGCCCAGCCGACCGCCTGCGGGAACTGCGTGGCGAGGTTGCCGGAGATCGAGAAGATGTTGCCGCTGCCCCAGTGGTACATGACCGGCATCTGGCGGCCCTTGCACATGTCACGGGTGTTCGACAGGCACTGGCACATCAGCTCGACCAGGTTGCGGCCGCGCACCACCTGCAGGCCCTGCTGACGGTAGGACGGAAACAACATGTCGGTGGGTTGCAACGCCATGCCCTGCGCGACCGCGACCGCCTCCTCGCCCGTGGACTTGATATAGAAGGAGATGCGGCCCTGGCGCTGGATCTTCTGCATGCGGTCGTCGAAGAGGCGCGTCAGCAACATGTGGCGCAGACCCACCTGCAGCTCCGGCGGCTCGAGGTGCGGGTTCCATGGACCGACCGCGCGGTGCTGGTCGTCGAGCACGCGCACCATTTCCACCGCCAGGCTCTCGATGTCGCGCGCGGCCGCGGTGACGTCCGGCCGGCTCACCACGCCGGCGGGGGAGATCTGCAGGTAGCTGAAGTCCGGCTCCTGTCCCGGCCGGGCCGGCGGGGCGGGAACGTGCAAGCGCGACCGTGGAGTCATGCGGATGCCTGGCGGCTTCAGTTGCAGAGTTCAGGTCGGCGGGATTGTAATCGCCTCCCACCGGTAACACTACGCATGAAGACCCGGCAGACATTCCGCGGCGTGGTGCTGCGGCAGCCCCGCGTGCGCCCCGCAGCGCCGCGGCCGGCGCCGGGCCCGTCCCCGCTTGCGGCCGGCGGGCCGGCACGGGTGCGCGTCGGCCGTGAAGTCGCCGGGCGCGCGGGCAAGGCCGTGTCGGTGATCCGCGGACTTGCGCTCGAGCGGGAAGCGCTCGAGGAGCTCGCTGCGCGGCTGAAGCGCCTGTGCGGGGCCGGCGGTGCGGTGCGGGAGGGCATCATCGAAATTCAGGGCGAGCATCGCGACC
>DASSQU010000369.1:0-2211 GCA_035702325.1 Steroidobacteraceae bacterium | reverse complement strand
CTGGGCCTGCTGCGGCAGCGGCGCCCGCCGCGGCGCCCGGCCCCGCATCCCCGGCGGAGGTCGCCGGCGCGGCTCCGCCGGCGCCGGCAGCGGAGGAAGCGCCGCCGGCCACACCGCCGCAGCGCTTCGTCTCGGCGGCCGTGCGGGCCGGTCCGTCGGCGCGCACCGCGGGGCAGGTGCTCGAGGCGGGACCGGGCTACACCATCGAAGCGGGCAGCAACACCCCCCCGGCGAGCGGCGCCGCCCGCGGCCGTGAGGCGGGCATCACCAGCGCGCCGCTCGAGCGCCGTCACGAGCCGATCGTGTGCCAGGGCGCGCGGCTGCTGCACATCGACAACCGCAACCTCGAGTTCGACGGCGATGCCGTCACCGCCGAGGACGGCTGCGAGATTCACATCACCAACAGCCGTATCCGGGCGACGGGCGTGGGCGTGTCCGCACGCGCCGCCAATGTCCACATCGACAACAGCCTGATCGAAGGGGACACCGCCTCGATCGATGCCTCCGACGGCGCGCAGATCTATGCGGCCGCCTCGCGCTTCCGGGGTCTGAGCCGCCGCCTCGACACCGCGGCGGTGCACGACCTCGGGGGTAATGTCTGGAACGGATGCGGGCGGGGTGCACCCCGCCGGGAACGGCTCCCGCAGCGCCGCGCTCGGGGCTCTCGTACAACGCTCCCTGGAGGCGCTCGGCGAGGAGACCCGCGCGGCGCTCGCGCGCGCCCCGCCCGAGGTGTGCGAGCCGCTCGAGGCGCTGCTCGCGGCCAGCGATTTCCTCGCGCAGTCCCTGGTCGCCGATCCGGGCCTCCTCCCCGGGCTGATCGCGGGCGGGGATCTGCAGCGGCGCTCGAGCGCCGGCGAGCTCGCCGGCCGGGCACCGCAGCTCGCACCCGACACTACCGAGGCGCAGGCACAGAGCCTGCTGCGCCGCTGGCGGCGGCGTGAGCTCGCGCGCATCGCCTGGCGGGATCTGGCGGGCTGGGCCGACCTCGGGGAAACGCTCGGCGATCTCACCGCCTTCGCCGATGCCGCGATCGCGGCGGCGGCCGCCTACGGGAGGCACGCGCTGGTCGCGCGCTACGGGGAGCCGCGGTCGGCGAGCGGCGCGCTGCAGCCGCTGGTCGTGGTCGGCATGGGCAAGCTCGGCGGCGGCGAGCTCAATTTCTCCTCCGACGTCGATCTGGTGCTGCTGTTTCCCGAGCACGGCGAGACCGACGGGACGCGCGCCATCGCCAATGAGGAGTTCTTCACGCGTCTCGGCCAGGCAGTGGTGCGGCTGCTCGAGGCGCCGACCGCAGAAGGCTTCGTGCTGCGCGTCGACCTGCGGCTGCGGCCGTTCGGCGACTCCGGTCCGCTGGTGGCGAGCTTCGGTGCCTTCGAGGATTACCTGCCGCGTCACGGCCGCGACTGGGAGCGCTACGCCTACGTCAAGGCCCGCGCGATCACCTCACCCGAGCGCTGGGCGGCGCTCGAGGCGTCCGCGCTGCGGCCGTTCGTCTACCGGCGCTATCTCGATTACGGGGTCTTCGAGAGCCTGCGCGAGATGAAGGCCCTGATCGAGCGCGAGGTCGAGCGGCGCGAGCTCGCCGACGACATCAAGCTCGGTCCCGGCGGCATCCGCGAGATCGAGTTCATCGTACAGGCGCTGCAGCTCACCCGCGGCGGGCGCGACCGCCGGCTGCAGACCCCCGCGCTGCGCGCGGCGCTCGCACGCCTCGGCGAGGCGCGGCTGCTGCCGTCCGCGGCGGTCGCCGGGCTCGGCGCCGCTTACACCTTTCTGCGGCGCCTGGAGAACCGGCTGCAGATGCTCGGCGACGCGCAGGTGCATACGCTGCCGGCGGAGCCGCTGGCGCGCGAGCGCATCGCGCTGGCGATGGGTGCGCGCGACTGGCCGGCGCTCGAGGCGCAGCTGGGCGAGCAGCGCGAGCGTGTGCAGGCACACTTCCGCCAGGTGATCTTCGGGGGCATCGCCCGCGATGATGCCGCCGTCAGAATCGACCTCGGGAGGTTCTGGGACAACCGCGCCGAGGCGGCCGCGCTCGCCGAAGCGCTCACGCGCGCGGGCTTCACCGACGGCCTCGAGGCCGCGCGGCTGCTGCTCGAACTGCGCGCCTCAAACCTGGTGCGCAAGCTCGACGAGCCGGGCCGCCGACGGCTGCAGGCGCTGCTGCCGGCGCTGCTTCAGGACGTGGCGCGCAGCCGCGAGCCGCTC
>DASSQU010000368.1:0-7816 GCA_035702325.1 Steroidobacteraceae bacterium | reverse complement strand
GAAGGAGGTCGGCGGGGACCTGGTGCAGCACCTGGTCGCCCTCACCGACGGCGGCGCGGACTACAGCTTCGAGTGCGTCGGCAACGTCGACCTGATGCGCCAGGCGCTGGAGTGCTGCCACCGCGGCTGGGGCGTGAGCGTGATCATCGGCGTGGCGGGCGCCGGCCAGGAGATCTCGACGAGGCCGTTCCAGCTCGTCACGGGCCGCGTCTGGAAGGGCACCGCGTTCGGCGGCGCGCGCGGGCGCACCGACGTGCCGAAGATCGTCGACTGTTACATGGACAAGAAGATCAACATCGACGACCTGATCACCCACGTCATGCCGCTCGAGAAGATCAACGACGCCTTCGACCTCATGCACAAGGGCGAATCGATCCGCAGCGTCGTCAAGTACTGAGCCGCGTGAACATCGCCGCGGGTCTCGCGCTCGTCCTGTCGCTGCTGCTCGGGTCGGTCGCGGGGGCCGCCGAGACGGCGGCGCGCCTGTACGTATCGGACGAGCGCGGCGGTTACGTGGTGGTGGTGGACCCGCAGGCCCGCCGCGTGGTGACGCGCATCGCGGTCGGCAAGCGGCCGCGCGGCATCGAGGTAGCGGTCGATCGCCGGCGCGTCTACGTCGCGCTGTCGGGCTCGCCGATCGGCGGCCCGAACGTGGACGAATCGAAGCTGCCGCCGCCGGATCGGCGCTACGACGGCATCGGGGTCATCGACCTGGATGCGCAGCGTCTCGTCACCACCTACAAGAGCGGACCCGACCCGGAAGCGTTCGCGCTGTCGCACGACGGCAAGAGCCTGTACGTGTCGAACGAGGACTCGGGCGGGCTGTCGGCGGTGGACCTCGCGACCGGCAAGGTACGCGCCTCGGTGGCGGTGGGCTCCGAGCCTGAAGGCGTGGCGGTGAGCGCCGACGATCGCACCGTGTACGTCACCTGCGAGACCTCCAACGAGGTGGACGTCATCGACGCCCGCAGCATGAAGGTGCTCGCCCGGATCCCGACCCTGAAGCGGCCGCGCGGCGTGCTGCTCGAGGCCGGCACCCACCGCGGCTACATCACCGACGAGTTCGGTGCCGCGCTCACGGTCTTCGACACCGGCAACTACCAGGTGGTGAAGACGATCCCGCTCGGCGACCCGAAGGTCGTCCGGCCCATGGGCATCGCCGCCTCGGCCGACGGGCGGCTGCTGTACGTGACCACCGGGCGCTTCGGTGCGCTGCTCGAGGTCGATCCCGCGACCGGGCAGATCGTGCGGACCATCGCCGGCGTCGGCGACCGCCCCTGGGGCGTCGCGCTCAGCCGCGACGGCCGCACCGCTTACACGGCCAACGGTCCCTCGGGCGACGTCGCGGTCATCGATCTGAAGTCAGGCAGCGTCGAGGCACGAATCCCGGTCGGCGGAAGTCCCTGGGGCGTCGTGGAGGCGGTGCCCCGTTAGGCGGGCGCGCCGCGCGTAGCTGCCGGCGATGCGTGGCACGCTGCCAGCGCTCGCAACCGCGGCGTTAGTCGCCGCCGCCGCCGCCTCGGCCGCGTGTGCCGCCCCCCCGGGGGCAGCTCCGGAAGCTGGTATCTGGAAGGCCGTGGTGCCGCCGCGCGGCAGCATGCACGGCGAGTTCGGCGACGAGGACCCGGTGGGGCTCGCGGCCGGAGTCGAGATCGCGGCCGACTGCTCCATCAACTGGGTCGACCCCGACAGCAGCAAGCTGTACTGCTTCTCGACCGCGACCTCGCTGGTTTATTTTCTGGATGCGCCCCGCGAGCGTCTCAGCCGGGCGCGCGAGGAGTGGCGGCGCCTGCGTGCCGCCGCGCCCTGACGCCGGCCGCGCCGGCGCAGCCGCCGTTACGGCACGACCTTCGAGTTGCCGAGATCCTTCCAGCTGTAGCGCGGCACCTCGACCCACTTGCCGTCCTTGAGCTCCGGGACCTTGTGCACCTTGGTCTGGGTGACGGTCATGGTGCCGTTCTTGTCCTCGATCCAGAAATCGATGTCGTAGATCTGGTCCTTGGTGCCGGCGGCGCGGAAATCGGTGCAGGCGAAGTAGTGCCCGTTGTCGAGCTGGCGGATCGGCTGGTGGGTGTCGATGAACTCGAGATCGAGTGTCTTGCCGGTCTTGTCGTCCTTGAGCTTGAACACGCCGTTGCTCCTGGCCTGCTCGCGCAGCGCCCCCTGCTCGACGGCCGACATGACCTCCCAGCCGCGCTTGAACGCGACGTGTCCCGGGTGCTCGGAGGCCGGGATCCACCACCACGGAATCGGATCGCGCGCCGTCATCGTCCAGGCGCCGTTATCTCCCTTGGCGGGCTCCTTGTAGATGCGGGTCTCCTCGACCTTGAGCTGCCCGTTGGCGGGTGCCACCCAGAAGTCGATCAGCCAGCGCTTGGCAGCGTCGCCCTGGTCGTGGAACTTCACGTCCGGGAAGAAGCCGTAGCCGTCGATGGTGCGGGTGAAGTCGATACCGTCGAAGATCAGCTTCAGCTGCGCACCGTCCGCGGGGTCCTCGAGCGGGAACACCCCGTTATTGGCCTTGAGCGTCGCTTCGATGAGCCGCTTGACCACGGTTTCCGCATCGCCGCTGTCGTAGTTCTGCATCGCCTGCTCGGTCGACAGCGTCTTGCCGGCGGCGAGGAAGTCGCGGGCCTTCTGCAGATTTCCGCTGGGGTTGGCGAGGAAGGACTTCTTCGAGCCCTCGCTGCTGAAGCAGTAGACCTTGCCGTCCTTGTCCGTCCAGGTGATGGCGCAGTTGGTCTGGATGTGGCGGCCCTCGGCGAGTCCCTCGGTGCACTGCCCGCCGAACTGCGCCTGCGAGGCTGCCGCGCCCTCGGCGGCCGGCGCCGCGGCTGCGGGCAGCGCGGCAAGTGCGGTAAGTGCGGTAAGTGCGGCACCGAGCAGCGCCACGCGCACGCAGCGCGCCCCCGGAGCCAGGAATCTGCTGCTGTCGGGTTTCATGATGGTGATGGTACTCCTGCCACGGGGTACTGTGGGGCCACGACCTTGACCTCGGCGTTTCTCGACCGGCGGGCTCAGTCGAAGCGCGCCCGCACCCCGGCCCAGACAGCCCGGGGGGCGGCCGGTGCGACGGCATTCTGATGTGTCCAGCCGGCGGGATCCGGGATGAAGGAGCCGTCCGCATTGAAGGCGCTGGTGGTCAGGAAGCCGGCCGTCGCGTAGCGGCGGTCGAGGAGGTTCGCGACGCTGGCGAACAGGTCGGCGTGCCCGCTCACGTGGCAGGTGGCCTGGAGATTCACCACGGCATAACCGGCGATCCGTCCCGTTCCCGAGATCCGCACGCCCGTCCCGTTGATGCCGCCGGGCTGGTTGGCGTTGTTCTCGTTGCCGTGCAGGAAGGAATCGGAGGCCGCCACCAGAGTGCCGCCCGCCTCCCAGCGGCTGCTGAAGCGATAGTCGAGCACGATCCGGCCCGTGTGACGCGGAATGAGCGGCATGCGGTCCCCGGGGTGGACCGCGATGTTGCCGGCCGCATCGGCGGTGCTGTTCGATGCGGCCGCGACCTCGAAGTCCGACTGGAAGGTGGCCTCGACGTAGCTGTAGGCGGTCTGCCACCTCCACGCCCCCTGCCTGCCGCCGAGCGCCAGGTCGAGACCCTGGCGGCGCGTCCGCCCCACGTTGGCGAAATAGCCCTGGTTGGTGGCGGTGGCGACGAACTGGATGTCGTCGCTGTTGACGGTGCGGAACACATCGGCGCTCCACACCAGGCGCTGCTCCGGCCGGCTGCCGCGCAGGCCGAGCTCGGCGGTTCGCGCGACCACCTGCCTGAGATCCGGGTCGCTGGCGAAGTCGTTCGGCAGGCCGCACGGCGCGGCGGGATTGGCGCAGCCGAGCTCAATCACCGTCGGAGCCCGGCTCGCCTCGTTGTAGTCGGCGTACGCGGTCAGGGCGTCGCTCGGAGTCAGCGTGAAGCCGATCGCGGGATTCACCCGGCTGAAGCTGTGGTCGCCGGCGAGCGGACTCGCCACGTCGAACCCCGAACCGAAGTCGGCGACGCTGGTGTCGACGCTGTAGCCCGCGAGCGTCTCGCGGCTGCGGTTGTAGCGGGCCGACAGCGTGACATGCAGCAGCCTTCCCGGCGAGAAGGTATCGGTGGCGTACAGCCCGTAGATGCGGTTGTCCCCGGCGAGCGAGATGACCGTCCCGCCGTTGAGCGGGCTCGCCTCGGGGACCAGCGTGCGGATTGCCGTCAGCGGCCCGTACTGGTACGCCTGGGCGAAGCTGTCGTGCGAGTCGTGATAGTCGGCGCCGGCGATCGCCTGGTTGCTCCCGAGGCCTGAGTCCCGTGAATAGGTGAGCTGCAGGCCGAGGCCGCGGGTGAGCTGGGTGAGGCGCGAGGCGGCGGTCTGCGCCGGCGCGCAGTAAATGAGCGCGGCGCGGCTCGCCGGCGGCACGCTGCAGTCGAGCGGCGGCCCGGTATAGCCCCCGTCGAGATAGCTGTCGTTGATGTTGGTGTTGGTGGCGTCGGTCGTCAGGCGGCGGTAGTAGGCGTTGCCCGACAGCAGCAGCTTGCCGGTGAGGAACTGCGAGCCGGTCAGGTTGACGAAATCGAGATTGTTGCGCGTGTAGTCCGGGGTGTAGCTCGCCTGGCGGCGGAAGTCGAGCATGTCGGTCGGAACGGCGCCGTTGCCGTAGAGACTGGTGTGAGCGTAGGTGTAGCTCAGATCGAGATCGGTCTGCTCGTTCTGCCAGCCGACCTTGGCGAAGCCCTGATAGACGCGCGTCGGCGAATTGTCGCGCCAGCCGTCCTCGTCGAAGAAGTCTCCGGTCAGGAAATAATCGAAGTTGCCGCGCTCGCCGCCGGTCTCCGCCTCGAAGGAGCGCCGGCCGAAGGAGCCGCCGTAGGCCTCGAGCGCGCTGCCCGGATTGTCGTGGCCGCTCTTGGTGCGCACCGAGAGCGCACCCCCGAGGGTATTGAGCCCGAACACGGGATTCGAGCCCGACATCAGCGTGACCGTCGAGATGGCCGACTGCGGAATCAGGTCCCAGTTGACCGTGTCGCCGAAGGACTCGTTGACCCGCACGCCGTCGACGTACACCGAGAGTCCCTCGGGCGTGCCGAGGAGCGGTGAGGCGGTGAAGCCGTGATAGTTGATGTCGAGCTGCAACGGGTTATCGGCGCTCGCGCTGACGCTGACGCCGGTGAAATTCTCGTTGAGGTAGTCGGCGAGACCGGGCGCGTGCTGGCGCTCCAGGTCGCTCGCCGCGGCGGTCTGCACGTTCGCCGGGCTCTGGTTGAGCGGCAGGCCGAGGCCGGGCAGCGGCGTGTTGGCGATCACCGTGATCTGCGGCAGCTCCTGCACGGTCGCCGGGTTCTCGGGCGCGGATCCCGGCGGATCGGCATCGTCCGCGGCGGCCGCGCCCGCGCTGCAGAGTGCGAGCGCACAGGCCACGGCAGGAGAGGCGATACGCAGTCGGGTCACGGGCGCGAGCCCCCTGGTTGCTACCTGCCGCCCCGGCCCAAGCGGCCGAGGCGGCGCACCAGCGGGCATGCGCCGCGCTGAACAGCAGACTATTATAGCCCGCACCCCGGTGCCCGTTACCGCGGCCCCCTCGTGTAGATGAAAGGAGCTGACCGTGTCCTCAGCCTGCGAGCTGCGGAAGTTCGTCCTGGCGGTCGTCGCGGCGCCCGCCGTAACCGCGGCGCTCACCGCAACCGCAGCGCTCGCCGACACGCCGCCGGTTCCCGCCGCGGTCGAGCAGGCCGCCCGCACCTACATCACGCGCGCCGCTCTCGAGGCACCGATCCGCCTGCTCGCCTCCGATCTTCTCGAAGGACGCGGCCCCGCGACGCGCGCCGATCAGCTGACGCGTCTGTACCTGCAGACCGAGCTCGAGGGCATGGGATACCGGCCCGCCTTCGCCGCTGGCGGCTGGCAGCAGCCGTTCGCCATGGTCGGGATCAGGTCGCAGTTCCCGCAGACCTGGAGTTTCCAGGCCCGTGACCGGCGCGTGGATTTCGCCTGGCGGGACGACTACATCGCCAGCAGCGGTCTGCAGAGCGCGAGCGTCTCGGTCGACGACGCCGGGCTGGTGTTCGTCGGCTACGGCATCCAGGCGCCCGAGTATCACTGGGACGACTTCAAGGGGATGAATCTCGCCGGCAAGATCCTGGTGGTGATGAACAACGACCCGGACTGGGATCCGGGCCTGTTCGCCGGCAAGCGGCGGCTCTACTACGGCCGCTGGGACTACAAGTACGAGAGCGCGGCGCGCCAGGGCGCCGCGGGCGCCATCATCATCCATACCACGCCGTCGGCCGGCTATCCGTGGCAGGTGGTGCAGAGCTCCTGGGGCGGGGAGCAGTTCGAGCTTCCCGCCGGCGCCGAGCCGCGACTGCGCCTCAAGGCGTGGGCCACCGAGGCCGCGACCCGGCGGCTGCTCGCGGCGAGCGGCTTCGACCTCGACAAGCTGGTGGCGGCGGCGCGCTCGCGCAACTTTCGGCCGGTGCCGCTCGGCATCCGCACCTCGATCGCCTTCAGCAACCGCCTGGCGCGCGTCGAGACCGCCAACGTCGGTGGGCTGCTTCCCGGCTCGGATCCGCAGCTCGGCGCCGAGGTGCTGATTCTTTCGGCGCACCACGATCATTTCGGCATCGGCGAGCCGGACGCGGGCGGCGACCGCATCTATCACGGCGCCGTGGACAATGCCTCGGGCTGCGCGCAGGTGCTGGCGATCGCCCGGGCGTTCGCCGCGCTGCCCGAGCGGCCGCGCCGCTCGGTGCTGGCGCTGTTCGTGGCCGCCGAGGAACGCGGACTGCTCGGCTCGGGCTACTACGCGCAGCACCCGAGCTTCGCCGCCGGACGGATCGCTGCGGACATCAACATCGACGGCGGCAACATCTTCGGCCGCACGCACGATGTCACGCTGATCAGCATGGGCAAGTCGTCCCTCGACGGGATCGCCGCGAGCGTGGCCGGATTCCAGGGGCGCGTAGTCGAGCCCGATCAGTTCCCCGACCGCGGCTACTACTACCGCTCCGACCAGTTCTCGTTCGCCCGCATCGGCGTGCCGGCACTGTTCTTCAGCGACGGTACCGACTTCATCGGCCGTCCGGCTGGCTGGGGCCGCCGGCAGATCGAGCAGTGGGAGCTGAAGAAGTACCATCAGCCGTCCGACCGGCTCGACGGCAGCTGGAATTTCGACGGCATGATCGAGGATGCCCGGCTCGACTTCATGTCCGGCTGGCTCATTGCTCAGGCCGACGGCATGCCGAGCTGGAAACCCGGAGACGAATTCGAGGCGGCGCGCAAGCGGGCGCTCGCGGCCGCAGTGGAGCACTAGGCGCAGGCTGCGGCAGGCATACCATGTTCGGACGGCTCGAGCTCATCACCCCCGACCCCATCCTCGGCCTCATGGCCGCATTCCGCGCCGATCCCGATCCGCGCAAGATCGATCTCGGCGTCGGCGTCTACCGCGACGACCGCGGCGAGACGCCGGTGCCTGCCGCGGTCCACAGCGCGGAAGCGGCACTGCTCGCACGCGAGACCACCAAGAGCTACGTGGGGCCGGCGGGCAACCCCGGATTCAACCAGGAAATCGAGCGGCTGGCGCTCGGCGCCGAGCACCCGGCGCTCGCGGCGGGCCGGGTGCGTACCGTGCAGTCGCCCGGGGGCTGCGGGGCGCTGCGCCTCGGCGCCGAGCTGATCCGGCTTGCGGCGCCGCAGTCGGTGGTGCACGTGAGCACGCCGACCTGGGCCAACCACGCGCCGCTCCTCTCCGGCAGCGGACTGAAGCTCGCGCCCTACCCGTACTTCGACGCCGCGAGCGGCGGGGTGAGCTTCGGCGCCATGACGGCGGCACTCGGCGCGCT
>DASSQU010000367.1:0-4255 GCA_035702325.1 Steroidobacteraceae bacterium | reverse complement strand
ACAGCGGCCAGCGGCTCATCGACATCACCGACCTGCCCGCGCAACCGCGCATCCGTGCGGCGCGCGCCGAGAACGGCGCGGTGCACATCGAGTGGGAGAGCGAGCCGCGCCCGGCGCGCTTCGAGCTCGCCTGGCTCGCGTTGCAGGCCGCGGGCGGCGCCGGCCGGCCCCCGGAGCTGCGCCGGCGGCTGTGGCTCGAGGGCGCGCGGCTCGACGCGCGGTGCGACTTTGCCTGGGCGGAGTGGCGCGCGCTGCGTGCGGATGCGGGCGCGAGACTCGCCCTGCTCTCGCGCCTGCTGCAGGATGGCATCGCCTTCGTGCACGCCCTGCCCCGCGAGGAAGCCGCGTTTCTCGAGGCCATGGCGCTCATGGGCGTGGTCGCCGAGACCAACTACGGGCGGGTGTTCCAGGTGCGCTCGGAACCGCAGCCGGAGAATCTCGCCTACTCGGACCTCGGCCTGGGGCTGCATACCGACAACCCCTATCGCGAGCCGGTGCCGGGCTTCCAGGCGCTGCACGCGCTGCGCACCGCGCCCGAGGGCGGCGAGAGTCTGTTCGCCGACGGCTTCGCGCTCGCCGGGCACCTGCGCGCCGCGGCGCCGGACGACTTCGAGCTGCTGACGACGACGCCCGTTCCCTTCCACTATCGCTCGCCCGACGCGGAGCTCTACGCCGAGCGGCCGCTGATCCAGCTCTCCTGCCAGGGCGCCATCACGGCGGTGCATTACAACAGCCGCTCGATCGCGCCGCTCGCGCTGAGCGCGCGCGAGGCTCCGGCCTTCTACCGCGCCTACCGGCGCTTCGCGGCGCTGCTGCACGAGCCGCGGTTCCAGCTGCGCCTGCGGCTCGCCGACGGCGAGCTGGTGGTGTTCGACAATCAGCGCACGCTCCACGGCCGCACCGCCTTTACCGCGGCGAAGCACCCGCGGCACCTGCAGGGCTGCTACCTGACGCGCGACAGCGTCTACAGCCAGACGGCGCTGCTGCGGCGCAGCCTGACCGCGGCCTCCTCCCCGTGAGCCTCGCGGCGCAGATCTTTGCGCTCTACGCCGCCCGCGGCGCGCGCGCCTATTTCGGCGAGCGCGTCTCGACGACCGAGCACAGTCTGCAGACCGCCTGGCTCGGGCGCTGCGAGGGCGCCCCGGAACCGCTGGTCGTCGCGGCGCTGCTGCACGACATCGGCCATCTGATCGAGGAGGTACCGGACGCGCTTGTCGACTGGACCAGCGATGCGCACCACGAGGAAGTCGGCGCGCGCTGGCTGGCGCAGCACTTCGGGGCGGAGATTTCCGAGCCGGTGCGGCTGCACGTTCCGGCCAAGCGCTACCTGTGCGCGCGCGATCCCGCATACCTCGCGCGGCTGAGTGCGGCCTCGGTGCACACCCTCGCCCTGCAGGGCGGGCCGATGCCGGCCGACGAGGTCGCGCGCTTCGAGGGCGAGCGCTACTTCAGGGAAGCGGTGCGGCTGCGCCGCTGGGACGACCAGGGCAAGGTCGCGGGGCTGCGCACGCCCGCGCTCGAGGAATACCGGGCCGCCATCGAGGCGGCGGCACGCGCCTAGGGCCGCGCGGCGGCCCCGGGGCTCACTCGAGACTGCGGTACACGCGGCGGGCATCCGCCAGTGTGCCGAGCACCGCGGCCTTCTCGGCCGGGGAGTTCCAGTCCGGGTAGGCGCTGGTGGTGTCGATCAGGTGATCGATCCACGCCTCGAAGTACCGCGCGTCCCCGGGCGAGCGCGGCTTCCCGCCATCGACCGACACGTAGACCGGGCTGGTGGTCGCATAGACGAAATTGTCGAGGATCGGGTACTCGGCCGCCGCGGTGAAAGCCCGCAGCAGGCACCAGCCGCTCCTCGCCAGCGGCAGCGTGCCGCGCACCGCGAGCTCCTCGCGCCGGCCGCCGAGCGGCAGCTCGCGGACGCTGCGGCCGTTGCAGACGATCTGCGCGTGGTCGACGGGCACGATGGAGCGCAGCTGCGCGCTGAAGGCGACCTGCTGCGCGCGCTCGAGCCGCAGCGTCGACCCGATCGGCTCGCCGCCGAGCGAGAAATCGAGCAGCGGGCCGTTGGTGGCGAACGTCCGTCCCTGGCGCAGCGACTCGAGCCACGCGCGGTGGTCGAGCGCGCCGTCCGCCACCGCGACATAGACGCGGTTGAGACCCACCGGACCGCGCAGC
Source organism: Steroidobacteraceae bacterium (assembly GCA_035702325.1). Lineage (GTDB taxonomy): Bacteria > Pseudomonadota > Gammaproteobacteria > Steroidobacterales > Steroidobacteraceae > 13-2-20CM-66-19. Next base: position 2,080 of record DASSQU010000367.1, on the reverse strand, counting down.
GTCGCGTAGTCGGCCATGGCGTCGGTGCCGGCGGCGGCCGGAATCCTGAAGCCGAGGTTCAGCAGCCGGTACCACACCGAAGCGCTCGCCTGGTGGTCGGCGAAGGAGACGATCTCGAGGTAGTCGACCTTGCCGAGCGCGACGTCGACCGGCAGCTCGTCGGCGTCGGTGTGGGCGGGCCTGGTGAGCGGCCGGGGCTCGGCCTCGAAGGGATGCACGTAGCCGATGAGCGCGCCCCGCGCGTGCGCGAGATCGGCGACCGCGGCATTCATCGGGGCGAGACTCGCCGCCGCGGTGTTCGGGTAGCCCGCGTAGCCGGGCAGCAGGATCCCGCCCTGGAGGCCGAGGATCCCGAGGTGACCCCAGTAGCTGGTGTGGAACTCCTGGCCGTGAACGATGAGCGTCGCGGGCGTCGAGACGGGATCGACGCCGCGACCGCTCCAGGCGATATCGGGTACGCGCTGCTCCTTGTTCACGATGAGGTTCTCGACGATGTCGAGATCCTCCGCCTGCGCCTGCAGCGCCAGATGCGCCGGGGTATTGCGGTAGCGCCCGCCGTAGTTCATGTGCACATGCACGTCGCCGCTCACCCAGCGCTGCCCCGGCGCAGCGGGCCAGGGCTGCGCAGGCAGCACGACGCTCAACCCGGCGGTCTCCCCGGCGGTCACTGCGACGCTGCGCCGCACGGGCGGGTGCGCCGGGCCCTTCATCACCTCGACGCGGACCGTGCCCGAGGGCACCTCGATGAGCTCATCCCCGGCGCTCTCGAAGTAGCGCGCCTCGAAGGGATGCGCGTTGCGGTCGAACTCCGCGTGATGCAGCCAGGCGCCCGCGGGGCCGCAGAACCGTCCCGCCGCGTCCATCACCGTGACGCGCGCCGCGGTGGGCGCGCCGTGCTCGTCGCGTATCGAGAGGTGCAGGCGCCCGTGGGGGTGCAGCCAGCGCCGCTCCGTCACCGCCAGGATCCGCGAGTCGCCGCCCGGGAAGCGCAGCAGCCGCAGCTGCGTGTTGCCGTCGCGGTTGGAGATGAAGGCGATCTCGCGCCCGTCGGGGGACCAGCGTGCGGCGGTGTCGTCCCAGTCCCCGTAGGTGAGCGGCAAGGCGTCGCCACCGCCGGCGGGCATCAGCCACAGCTGCAGCCAGTTGCGCCCCAGATAGGAGCTGTAGACGAGCCGCCCCCCGTCGGGCGAGACGTCGGGACGCGCCTACCAGTTGGTCTCCTCGTAATGCAGCTCGACCGGCTCGGCGCCGGCCACGGCCGGCATGCGCCACAAGCCGCCGGTGCCGTGAATGTGGCCGCGGTTGGATATGAACAGGATCGACTGCCCGTCGCGGGTCCAGGTCGGGTTGATCTCGTGGTCGTAGGGACTGTAGTAGTAGCGCGGCAGCGGGCTGCGGTGCTCGCCGGTGAGACGCACGGGCTCGCCGAGCTGCGTGCCGTGCAGCTGCGCCACGAACAGGTGAAAATGCCCGTGGTAGGCGCTCGAGGCGAACACGATGCGGGCGCCGTCGGGGGAGAAACGCGGCTCGACGTTGACGCCACCGCCACGGGTGAGCTGCGTGGCGGCGCCCGAGCCGAGGTCGAGCAGCCTGAGCTCGAGAGCCTCGCCCGTGAGCGGAGCGGACGCGTAGACGAGGAAACGCCCGTCGGGTGAGAGGTCGGGCTGGTAGTCGTAGCCCGGTCCGTCGGTCAGTTGCACCGCGACGGTCGCGTCGGTCGCCTGACGCCACAGCGTTCCGGCCATCGAGTACACCACCGCGCGCGAGTCCGGCGCCCAGGCGACGCTGCCCGGACCACTGGTCAGCTGCGGCAGATACATCTCCCGGTAGTAGTAGGGGTGCGGCAGATCGGGCGCCGTCGCGGGCGGCGGCGCCGCCGACACCGCACCGGCGAGCACGGCGAGACCACCGCCGAGGGCCCGGCGGCACCGGCGCATCATGGCGCGCGCACCGGGGCGACGCTCGCCGGACGCGCGGACAGGCTGCGTTCGATGTGCGCCGCGGCGACGCGCAGCACCGGCAACACCTTCTTCACCGCGTGCGAGCGCGCTCCGACCCGGAAGGGCATGCCGGCATTCAG
>DASSQU010000366.1:0-8852 GCA_035702325.1 Steroidobacteraceae bacterium | reverse complement strand
TAGCTCCACTCGCGCCGGAAGTACCCTTCGAGCCGCCGCTGAGTCGCCGCCGAGACGACCGGGATGAAATAGGAGCAGCGCGCGATGTTATTGCGGATCTTGCGGTCGTAGTCGTCGCCCGCCTCGAGCCGGTCGATGTCGAACCAGGTGGCGATGCCGGCGGCATCCAGTCCCGCCTTGAGCTGCTGCACCGCGGGCAGGTCCTCGCGCGCGTAGCTGATGAACACCGCGTTGTCCGGCATCTCGCGCGCGGGCGGCAGGAAGCGCGTCGGGCCGGTGCCGGCGGCGGCGGCCGGCTTGCGCCGCGCCTGCCAGCGCGCGTGCAGCTCCTCGACGAAGCGCTCCGCGCCGACGTAAATCCGGGTGCGCACGCTCACCTGCTGCAGAAAGGCGATCAGCCGGTCGTCCTCACTCGTGTGATCGTCGGCCAGCACTTCGCCCACGTCGCGCGGATCCGACAGCCGCTGGCGCTTGGCCATGCGCAGGAACAGCCGCGCCAGCCAGTTGGTGAAGTTGCTGCCGATGAACAGCAGATGGTTGTGCTCGAGCTCGTGAAAGAGCTTCTCCGGCAGGAGATGCTCGCTCTGCAGCGCGCAGATGAACTCCAGCAGGTCCTCGTCGGAGATCACATAGGCGGGTGACGAGGCCAGCTTGCCGAACAGGTGATAGACCACCGGACGCTGCAGCCGGTCACGCTCGGCCGGCAGGTCGACCACCCGGTTCGGCGAGTAGGACAGCACCTCGGTCCCTGGCGCGCCGCTGAAGCGCTCGAGGTTGAGCGCGGCCTCGAGCAGCGAATCGGCGGTGGTGGAAACGAACAGGTCGAAGTCGGTGATCGCCGCGAGGTGGCGCAGCGTCTCCGGAGGCTCGAAGTTCGCGTCCCTGATGATGCTGCGCAGGCGCACGTAAGCCTCCTCGCGCCGCCCGCGCTGCGCCAGGAACACGCACGCCACGTCATTCAGCGTATAGGGGTGCGGCAGCTCCGCCGTGTTGACGTTGAGCCGCGCGGCGAGCTTCTCGGCTGCCCAGTCGAACAGCAGCCGTGGCCCGCGCTCGGTCGCCACCATGAGGAGCTCGGGTCCGACGATCGGGATGACACGCCGCTCCTCGATGAAGCTCAGCAGGTCGTCCCAGGTGTCGTCATCGAGCGTGGTGACGGCTGAGAGTGCGCTCGTCGCCTGGCTCATGGGACGAGCTCCGGAGCGGCGCGCAGCCGGCGCCGGCAGGCACCCGGTCGCGCCGTGCGGCGTGTCGCCGCACCCGGCACTGCGGCACAATGGCGCACCAGGCACCGTTTACGGTTCAAATCCGGCCCCCAACGACAGGCTTTCGAGGCAGGGCGCTTGCGGCCGCGTCATCTGCTCGGGCCCGAATCGATCGTTCTGTCTCGAGTGTGCCGCAATGCAGCGTGCACTGCAATTGGCAACGGACCCGCCGCGCAGCGGTCCACTGGGGTGAAATACCATGTCGAACAGCAACCCGCTCGATCGCGACCGGCTGCAGGCGCTGCTGCTCGGATGCATCGAGCCCGCCCGCGCGCTCGGTCTGGCGGTCGAGACGGCCGGACCGGACGCAGTAGTCCTCACCGCGCCGCTCGCCGGCAACCGCAACGACAAGGCGACGGCGTTTGCCGGCAGTCTGCTGTCCGCGGCCGCGCTCGCCGGGTGGGCACTGGTGAGCTGCGTTTGCGCGGCCGAGTCCTTCGCGGCCGAAGTGGCGCTGCAGGCGGCGGAGGCGCGCTTTCTCGCACCCGCGCGGCTGGACTTCCGTGCCGAGGCGCGCGCCCCCGGGGCGGCCGTGCTGGACAAGCTGAAGAAGATGCTGGCGCGCGGTGGTCGGGGGCGGATCGAGATCGGCGTCGCGGTCACTGCGGGCGAGACGCAGGTGATGAATTTCACGGGGACCTACGCCGTGATCCTCGGCGAGCGTTGGCGAGCGTCGCCGGACAGCGGGTGAGCCCGCGCACCGTCCACACGGCACACTGCGCGCACCGCGCTCGCTGCGCGCTCCTTCTCAGCGCGGCGCGGAATGTCTAGACTTGCGCACCCCGCCCGGGCTTGGATCATGGAGGGAAGGCATCATGAGCCCACTCAATCTCAAGTCGTGCTTCGCGGTGGCGATCGCGCTCGCCTCGTGCGGTGCTCTGGCCGCTACCCGCGATGCACCGCCGCAAGGCAAGCCGGACGGCGAAGCGCATGCGGCGGAGGCCGGCGAGTTCCAGCCCTTCAAGTCCCAGTCGGTGACGAGCAGCGGCTCGGTCACCGTCGACGGACACGCGATACAGTACCAGGCCGTCGCCGGCACGCTCATCGTTCATCCGCAGGGCTGGGACGACGTGCCGCAGAATCCACACGCCGCAAAAGGCGGAGGCGAAGAGAGCGCCGAGTCGAAGAATCCGACCGCCGAGGCCTCGATGTTCTACGTGGCCTACTTCAAGAGCGGCGGCGGCAGCAGCCGGCCGGTTACATTCCTATACAACGGCGGTCCCGGCTCCTCGACCATCTGGCTGCACATGGGTGCCTTCGGGCCGCGGCGCGTCGTCACAGCCAGCGACTCTCACACCCCGCCCGCCCCCTACAAACTCGTCAACAACGACTCGAGCCTGCTCGATGCCTCGGACCTGGTATTCATCGACGCTCCCGGCACGGGCTTCAGCCGCATCGCCGGCAAGGACAAGGAGAAGGCCTTCTACGGCGTCGATGCCGATGCCTACGCCTTCACCCAGTTCATCACCGAGTTTCTCACCAGGTACGGCCGCTGGAACTCGCCCAAGTACCTCTTCGGCGAGAGCTACGGCACGCCGCGCTCGGCGGTGGTCGCGAACGAGCTCGAGACCGATCGCTCGATCGAGCTGAATGGCGTGATCCTGCTCTCGCAGATTCTCAACTTCGATCTGAGTCCCGACCGGCCGACCAACAATCCCGGGGTCGATCTGCCCTACGAGACGGTGCTGCCGAGCTACGCGGCCACCGCCTGGTACCACCACAAGCTCCCGGGCGAGCACCGGGATCTCGCCGCATTCCTCACCGAGGTGGAGCAGTTCGCCATGGGCGACTACGCACGGGCGCTCGAGGCCGGTTCGGACCTCGGCGCGAACGGGCGCGCGGCGATTGCCGCGAAGCTGCATGAGTACACCGGGCTGCCGGTCGAGTACATCCTCAGGGCGAACCTGCGCATCGACGGCGGGGAATTCCGCCAGAACCTGCAGAGCGACGGCGCCATCACCACCGGCCGTCTCGACAGCCGCTTCTCCGGGCCCGACATCGATCCGCTCAGCCAGCGCGCGGACTATGATCCCCAGTCCGCCTCGATCAGCTCGGCCTACGTCTCGGCATTCAACGACTATGCGCGCAAGGAGCTGCACTACGGCGAGGACCAGGCCTACAGGCCCAGCGCCCGCTTGTTCCGCTCCTGGAACTTCGCCCATCGCCAGCCCGGGCAGAGTGAGGCCTTCACTCCGCGCCAGGGGACCAACGTCATGCCGGACCTCGCCAACGCGATGAAGCTCGATCCCAGACTCAAGGTGCAGCTGAACGCCGGCTACTTCGATCTGGCGACGCCCTTCTACCAGGGGATCTACGAGATGCATCACCTGCCGATCCCGCCAAGCCTCGAATCCAACATCGAGTTCAGGTTCTACGAGTCGGGCCACATGGTGTATGCCAAGGAGAGCTCGCTCAGACAGCTGCACGATAACGTCGCGGAGTTCATCCGCCGGACCAGCAGCTCCGGCGGCTGAGGCGCTGAGCAGCCGGCAAAAGCCGCGCCTTTTGCCGGCGGCAACCAGGCGGTGTCCGAAGAATCGCCGCAGCTGTGCCCCGGCGCAGGCCGCGAAAGTCACGCCTTTCGCGGCCGGCAACGCCGGCACTGTCCGCAAAAGCGCCGCAGGCGACTTTTGCCAGTGAACTAGTTCCGCAGGTAGGACGCGCCGTTCACGTCGAGGATCGCCCCGGTGAGGCTCGCCGGGGCATCGAGTGCGCAGTAGCTGACCACCTGCGCGACCTCCTCCGGAGTCGCGACGCGCCCGAGCGGCTGATCGGCGAGCACCGCCTTGTCCTGGACGGAGCTCGCGACCCGCGGAGTCGACACCCAGCCGGGAGCGACCACGAAGACGTATACCCCCTGCGGTGCGAGCGCCTTGGCGAGCGACTGGCTGAAGGCATTGAGCCCCGCCTTGCTCGCAGCGTACGCGGGCGCCGTGGGCTCTCCACGGAAGGAGGCGCGCGAGGAGACGTTGACGATTCGCCCCCCACCCTGCGCCGCCATGGAGCGCGCGGCGAAGTACGAGAGGTTCGCGGCGCCCACCAGGTTGAGCGCGAGCGTGCGCTGCCACGCCCTGGTCCAGCGCGCATAATCACTGGTGAGGGGCGGATGTCCGGGAAAGACACCGGCGTTGTTGACCAGGGCGCCGATTGCGGCGGCGGCTGAAGCCTCGTGCCACAGCCGCTCGACCTGCGCCGGGTCGGCGAGGTCGGCCTGCAGGATCGAGTGCCCCTCGCCCGGCAGGGCGCCGCGCACCGCCTCCGCCGCCGCGCCGCCGGATCCGTAGTGCAGCACCACCGCAGCGCCGCGCGCCGCCAGCGTCCTGGCGATCGCCGCCCCGATTCCGCCCGAGGCGCCGGTGACGAGTACCCGGCCCACCGCTCAGGGCCTGCGCGGTTCGGGCGCGGCGCGCTTCTCATCTGCGGGCTCATCTTCCAGAATCTCGTACCACATCGCGTTCAGTACGCCGAAGGTGAGCGCCAGCCCGAGTCCCAGTATCCAGCTGAAGTACCACATGGTGCGCGTCCTCCGCAGCGGTCAGTACGGGCCGTCGTCCCTGGCCAGGGATTCGAGCGTGATCCGGCCCCGCAGCACGCGGAACACCCAGGCCGTATAAGCGAGCACGATCGGCAGGAACACGATCACCGCCACCAGCATGATGCGCAGCGTCTTGGCGCTGCTCGATGCGTCCCAGATCGTCAGACCCTGGCCGGGATTGGTGGACGAGGGCATGAGAAACGGGTAGAGCGCGATGCCCGCGGTGAGGATCGTGGCCGCCTGCGTCACCGCGCTGCAGACGAACGCCGCGGCTGCGCGCCGGGCCCCGAGCAGCGCACCGGCGGCGGCGGCGGCCAGCACCGCCACCGCGGGTACGAGCCACAGCAGCGCGTGGCTGCGGTAGTTCCCGAGCCAGGCACCGCGCGCCACCGTGACGACCTTGGCGAGCGGATCGGAAGGTGCGAGCGGATCGGCCCCGCCGGCGATGCGCTGGCCGTCGATGCCGAAGGCGACCCAGGCCCCGGCCGCGACGAACAGGATCACGAAGGCGATCGCCGCGGCTCGCCCCGCCGCGCTGGCGCGCGAGGCCATCGGATCGGCGACTTTGAGCGCCGCGTAGCTCGCCCCGTGCAGCGTCAGCATCGCGAGGCTCACCAGGCCGGCGAGCAGTGCGAACGGCTGCAGCAGGTGCAGGAAATCGCCGCTGTACACCGGCCGCATCAGCGCGTCGAAATGAAACGCGACGCCGAGAAACAGGTTGCCGAAGGCCACTCCGAACAGCAGCGCGGGAACCGCCCCGCCGACGAACAGCGCCCAGTCCCACAGCTTGCGCCAGCGCGCATCCGCGATGCGGTTGCGGAAGCTGAAGCCGACCGGCCGGAGAATGAGCGCGATCAGCACCAGGAACATCGCCAGATACAGATTCGAGAAGGACGCGGCATACAGCAGCGGCCAGGCGGCGAACACCGCACCGCCGCCGAGAATGAACCAGACCTGGTTGCCTTCCCATACCGGCTCGACGGACTCGAGCAGCGCGCGGCGCTCCGCCTCGCCGCGGCCGACGAAACGGAAGATGGTGCCCACCCCGAGATCGAAGCCGTCGGTCACCGCAAAGCCGATGAGCAGCGCCCCCAGCAGCAGCCACCAGATGACCCGCAGCGCTTCGTAGTCGATCATGGCTGCGCCCTCCCCGGCGGTGCCGCGGCGGCCACCGGCCAGTACCCGAGGCCGTCCGGTCCGCGCCCGATGGTGCGCACCATGAGGTAGACCTCGACCACCGCGAGCGCCGAATAAAAGACGATGAAGCCGGCGAGCGAGGCTGCCACGTTGCCGGCCGGTACCGTCGATACGCCGAGGAAGGTCGGCAGCACGCCGTCGATGGCCCACGGCTGCCGGCCGTACTCGGCTACCACCCAGCCGAGCTCGGCGGCGATCCAGGGCAGCGGCAGGCTCGCGAGCGCGAGGCGCAGGAAGGCGCGGCTCTGCTCGTAGCGATGGCGGGTGGAAAGATAGAACGCCACCGCGAACAGTGCGATGAAGAACAGCCCGAGTGCCACCATCAGCCGGAAGCACCAGAACAGCACCGGCACGTCGGGCACCGTCGACCAGGCGGCCGCGCTCACCTGCTGCGGGGTCGCATCGGCGGGGTTGCGCACGTAGCGCAGCAGCAGCAGACCGTAACCGAGGTCGGCCTGGTGCGCTTCGAACCGCGTCCGCGCCACCGGGTCCTGGGGATTGCTGCGCAGCTCCTGCAGCGCCCGATGCGCTTCGATCCCGCTCGCGATGCGCGCGCGCGCCTGCGCGACCAGGTCGTCGATTCCCTCGACGGGCTCATCGACCGAGCGCGTGGCAATCAGCCCGAGGAGCCACGGCACCGTGAGTGCCATATGGGTGGTGCGCGTCTTGACGTCGGGAAAGCCGAACAGCGTGAAGCCCGCCGGCGGCGGCTCGGTGTGCCACTCCGCCTCGATCGCGGCGACTTTCATCTTCTGGTTGGCGCTCGCCAGATAGCCCGACTCGTCCCCGAGCACCACCACCGACAGCGCGCAGGCGAGCCCGAAGCTCGCGGCCACCGCCATCGAGCGCTTGGCGAGCGCCGCGTTGCGCCCGCGCAGCAGGTACCAGGCGCTGATCGCCAGCACGAACACCGATCCGACGACGTAACCGGCCGCCACCGTGTGCACGAACTTCGCCTGCGCGACCGGATTCAGCAGCACATCGGCGAACGAGGCGAGCTCCATGCGCATGGTGCGGTAATTGAAGTGTGCCCCGACCGGGTTCTGCATCCAGGCGTTGGCGATCAGAATCCACAGCGCCGACAGGCTCGAGCCGAGCGCCACCAGCCCGGTGACCACGAGGTGCGCGAGCCTCGACAGCCGCTGCCAGCCGAAGAAGAACAGACCGACGAAGGTCGCTTCGAGGAAGAAGGCCATCAGTCCCTCGATGGCGAGCGGCGCACCGAAGATGTCCCCGACATAGTGCGAGTAGTAGGCCCAGTTGGTGCCGAACTGGAACTCCATGGTGATGCCGGTCGCCACGCCCATGGCGAAGTTGATGCCGAACAGCAGTCCCCAGAACTGCGTCATGCGGCGCCAGATCTCCCGGCCGGTCATCACGTACACCGCTTCCATGATCAGCAGGATCATGGAGAGCCCGAGCGTGAGCGGCACGAACAGAAAGTGATAGAGCGCGGTCAGCGCGAACTGCAGCCGTGACAGGCTGACGACGTCGAAGTCAATCATGGTTCCGCTCCCCTCACCCGCACCGTCAGCGCGGCGCTTCGGCCACTGCCGGCGCAGGCGCGGGCACGGCGAGCTGGCGGGCCGCCGCTGCGGCGTCGACCCTCAGGCGATGTGCGCCGGAGAAGAACAGCAGCCACAGCAGTGCGAGTGCGGCGGCCTTGGCCGCGAGAAACCAGCCGAGCTCGCGCCCGAGGCGCCGGCGGCTCACAACTCGCCCACCGCCCGCGCCAGCCGCAGTGCCGAGAGCGATGCATCCAGCAGCGCATTGTCGCGGTTACTCACCGCGTTGACCTCGAGCGCGACCGCATCGAGCACCTGGGTGTTGGTCGCGAGGCCGACGCCGTAGAGCTCGCGCGACATGCGCAGGTTCTCCTGTGCCTGGGCCACCGCCTCCGCCGAGGCCTTGAGCCGCGCCTGCGCTTCGCGCACTCCGAGCCAGTTGGCGCGCACTTCGAGGGCGATCTGCGAGCGCAGATCCTCGAGCCGTCGCTGCTGCGCGCGGCTCGCGCTACTGAGCGCAGCGGCGCGGTTGCGCGCCTGGCCGCCGTCGAACACGCTCCAGGTGAGTCCGACGCCGATGCTGGACAGGTCCTGGCGATCGAGAATCTGGTTGTCGAAGTGCATGTAGCTGCCGATGAGCGCGAGCTGCGGTCTAAGCTTAGCGACTTCGGCGCGCGACTGGGAAGCGAGCGCATCCGCCTGTGCCGACAGCGCCTTCAGCTCGCTGCGGCCGGCGAGCGCACGCGTGACCAGCGTCGCCACGCTCTCGCCGCCGAGCGCGCCGACCGCGGGCAGCTGCTCGTCCAGCTCCGGGGCGCGCTCGAGCGGCTCGCCAAGGCGCCGGTTGTAGGCGGCCTGCGCGATCTCGAGCGTATTGGCGGCACGCAGCCGCGTCTGCTCGGCATCCGCGCGGGCCACCCGCGCGGCCAGCAGGTCGCTCCTCGGCGCCGACTCGCTCTCGATCATGTGCTCGACGTCGTGCACGTGCGCACCGAGGCTCTCGACGCTGGACACGGCCGCTGTGAGCGCCCGGCGGGCACGCAGCACCGCGACGTATCGCTCGGCGACCTCGAGCTTCAGCGCCGCAGCAGCAGCCCGCTCCTGTTCACCGGCGCCGGTGGCCGCATCGCGCGCGGCGTCGATCCCGGCGACGATCCCGCCACCGGCGTACAGCGGCACTTTCAGCTGCACGGTTCCGGATACGAACTGGTTGTCCCTGAAGATCGGTCCGGACTGAAACGACGGGCCCGACGGCATCGCCACGTCGAGCGCGGGCGAAGCATTGAGACGAGTGTAGCCGCCGCTCGCCTCCACGCTCGGCCAGCGCGCCCCCTGCGCCGCGCGCTCGTT
>DASSQU010000365.1:0-7513 GCA_035702325.1 Steroidobacteraceae bacterium | reverse complement strand
GATCACCGCCGGGGTCCAGCCGCCGCTCGGGGTCACGGAGACCGCCCAGCCGCTCTCGTCCGCGGCCTGGATGCTGGTCGTGCCCAGGCGGAACGTGCGATCGAACTCGGCCAGCGAGATCGGCGGCTGCGACGGCATCCGGCTGTGCCAGGCCTCGAGGTACTTCAGGTACGGGTTCTTGCCGCCCTGGTACGGATAGGGATCGCCGGGACGGACGTCCGGGTCGTTGCGGTCCCAGCGGATGGTGCTGGCGCGATCGCGTGCGTACTCCTTGGAGAGGAGCCCGGCGATCGGCGGCGGCGGCGAGTAGGACGGGTCGCCGTAGTAGAAGTCGCGGTCGGCATAGGCGAGGTTCATCGTCTGGTAGAGCGCGTGAATGTAGCGTGCGCTGTCGTAGCCCATCGACTTCAGGTCGAGCGTCTCGAGGATGTTGAGCGCCTGGAGCATCACCGGGCCCTGCACCCAGGGCTGGAGCTTGTAGACCTCGATCCCCTTGTAGTCGGTGTGCACCGGCTCCTCGATCTTGACTCTCCACCGGGCGAGGTCGTCGAGTGTGAACAGTCCACCCTGGGCGCGCACCGCGGCGACGAGATCGTGGGCGATGTCGCCCCGGTAGAAACGGTCGTACGCGGCGTAGATCGCCTCTTTGCGGCTCTTGCCGGCCTTGAGCGCCTCGCGCTCGGCCTCGACCAGCTTGCGCAGTGTCGCGGCGAGATCGGCCTGGCGGAAGATCTCCCCGGGCTCGGGTCCCTCGTGCGCCGATCCCGGATGCGGCAGCATGATCCGCCGCGAGTCGGGCCATTCCTTGAGCTTGTCCTTGTAATGCTCGATCACTCTGGAGAGCGATTCGTCCATCGGGAAGCCGTCCGCCATTTCGATCGCAGGCTCGAGCACCTGACTCAGGCTCATGGTGCCGTACTCGGCGAGCATGGTCAGAAGTCCGCCGGGGGTGCCGGGCGTGACCGCAGCGAGCGGGCCGTACTCGGGTGGATAACGCATGCCGAGCTTGTGGAAAAACCCGGGTGTGGCGCCCGTCGGGGCGACTCCCAGGGCGTTGATCGCGATCACCTTGCCGGTGTGCGGGTTATAGATGAGGGCCTGGGTCTCGCCGCCCCACGAGAGCGTGGTCCAGGCGGTCGTGACGGCGCCGAGCATCGCACAGGCCGCATCGACCGCGTTGCCCCCCTGCTGGAAGATCCGGGCGCCGGCGCTCGCAGCGATCGGCTTGCCGGTGACCGCCATCCAGTGCCGGCCGTAGAGCGGCGGCTTCTGCGTGCGCCCGAGCGCCCCGGGTCCGCCGAACACGGCGCTTGCCGCCAAGGTCACGGTCATCGCGATCCGCACCCAGCCGGCGGCAGAGCGCCGGGGCCTGCGCGCTTCTTTCGGGTCTTGCATGCGACCTCCCTCATGGCGGCCAAAAGCATATGGCAGACTTGAGCTCCGATGCGAATCGCGGTCACGGGCCTCAACGTCTACCCCGTCAAGTCGACGCGCGGGACGGTGCGCGAGCGCGTGCGGGTCAGCGCGACCGGACTCGAGTGGGACCGGCAGTGGATGATCGTGAACGAGCGGGGAACCTTCCTGAGCCAGCGCACGCACCCGCAGCTCGCCCGCATCGTGCCCGAGGTGAGGGAGCGTGAGCTGCTCCTCACGGCTCCGGGACTCGCCACGCTGAGCGTACCGCTCGAGCGCCGCGGCGCACCCGCTGCGCCCGCGTCCGTACAAGTGTGGCGGGACGATTGCACGGGCCTCGATGAGGGGAGCGAGGCGCGTGCGTGGGTGAGCCGCGCGGTCGGGGAGCCGGCGCGCCTCGTGCGCGCGGCGGGCGACATGGGGCGGGTGGCGAACCCCGAGTACGCGGGCGCGACCCCCGCACCGCTCGCTTTTCCGGACGGCTACCCGCTGCTCGTGTGCAACGAGGCCTCGCTTGCGGAGTTGAACGAGCGCTTGCCCGTGCCAGTCCCCATGGAGCGCTTCCGCCCGAATGTCGTCGTCACCGGGCTGCCGGCCTGGGCGGAAGACGACATCGACACGATCGCGATCGGGCCGCTGACGCTGCGCCTCGTGAAGCCCTGCACCCGCTGCCGGATTCCCTCGATCGACCAGCGAAGCGGCGAGCCCTCGACCGACCCGGTGCCCGAGCTCAGGAAGTTCCGTTTCAGCAGCAAGCTCAAGGGCGTCATGTTCGGCGAGAACGCGGTGATCGTCGCGGGCGTCGGGGCGGATATCGCCGTCGGGGATTCGTGCCGGGTCACCACTGACGCCGTCGCCGCGCGCTCGCTCTGAAGTCCGGCGGCTGCTCGCGGCGCGTTCCCGCCGCGCGCACGTTGAGTTGTGCCACGGCGCCGCTCTCGAGCGCGATGCGCTGCCCGTAATCGGCAGGATTCCGACCCCTGGCCCCCAAACTGTGCGCAGCGCACGGCCTCCTCGGGGCCCCTTCCGCCAGACTTTCCGGGGTTTTTCCCCAAAGGCAAAGTGTGAACCAGTCGGCAATCCTGCTCGGCAGCCTCGTGGGAGTGTGGTGTCTGGCACTCGGGCTCGTGCTGGGCTATCACCTGCGCCGGCGGGGCAAGCCCGGCTGGTTCGCCCGCGATGCGACCCGCCAGGGCGCCTTCGAGCAGTGGCCGACGACCGCGCTCGTGATCGACCCCGCGACGCTCAAGGTCATCGCCGCCAACCCGGCCGCGCTGAGGAACACCGGGTACTCAGCGGAGGACGTGCGCGAGCTCTCCTTCGGCGAGCTCTTCGACACCGGAGAGCAGAGCGAGCAGCGGCTCGTCGCGCGGCTCGAAGAGGCGACCCCCCGTGTCCCGCTCGAGATGCGCCAGCGCTGCAAGGACGGCTCGGAGCGCGACGTCGAGGCGACCTGCTACCCGATCACGCTCGAGGGCAGGAGAGTGCTGGCGGTCGCGGTGCACGACGTCACCGTGCGCCGCAGTGTCGAGACCCAGATGCTGCAGAAGCACCAGCACCTCGATCACCTCGCGCACCACGACCAGCTGACCGGGCTCCCGAACCGGCTCTATCTCGCCGCGAATCTGCCCGAGGCGATCGCCGCATCCAAGCGCTCGGGCGCGCGCCTTGCGGTGCTGTTTCTCGACCTCGACCGCTTCAAGCACGTCAACGACTCGCGCGGCCACGAGACCGGCGACAAGCTGCTGAAGACCGTGGCGCAGCGCATCCACTCGGCGATGCGCGCCGAAGACCTGGTGGTGCGCATGGGCGGCGACGAGTTCGTGGTGGTGATGAAGAACGTCAAGAGCACCGACGAGGTGAGCGAGGCGGCGGCGCGCCTGAATGCGGCGCTCAGCGCCCCGATGGTGGTCGACGGGCGCACCATCGTCACCACGGCGAGCATCGGGGTCGCGCTCTATCCGCGGGACGGCATCGACATGGGAGAGCTGCTGCGGCACTCGGACACGGCCATGTACCAGGCGAAGGACCGCGGCCGCAACAACTTCCAGATGTTCAGTTACCAGATGGACAAGCGCCTCAAGGCGCGCATCGCCATCGAGGCGAGCCTGCGCACCGCGCTGCAGACGCAGCAGCTCGAGGTGCATTACCAGCCGATCGTCGACATCGAGTCGCACCGCGTGGTAGCGCTCGAGGCGCTGCTGCGCTGGAATCACCCGAGCCACGGCTTCGTGCGCCCGGACCGCTTCGTGCGCATCGCCGAGGACGCGGGCCTCATCGTACCGATCGGGGAGTTCGTGCTGCAGCGGGTGATCCAGAACTCGGTCCGCTGGCGGCAGCAGGGCGCGCGCATCGTTCCGGTCGCGATCAACGTCTCGGCGGTGCAGCTGCAGCGCACCAATCTCGCGGAATCCATCTCGCGGCTCACCAAGGAGCACGGGCTCGAGCCTTCGCTGCTGCAGATCGAGCTCACCGAGAGCGCGGTGTTCGAGCGGCGCGAGCCGCGCGCCCGGGAGGCGGCCCAGGACGCGGTGGCGAAACTGCGCGAGATCGGCGTGTGCATCGCCATCGACGACTTCGGCACCGGCTATTCCAGCCTCTCCTACCTGAAGCGCTGGCGGGTGGACAAGCTCAAGATCGATCGCAGCTTCGTGCGCGACCTCGTGACCGACATGTCGGATCTGGCGATCGTGAGCGCCATCATCGCCATGGCGCGGCACCTGCACATCGAGGTGGTCGCGGAAGGGATCGAGGGCTGGCCGCAGCTGGAGAAGCTCCGCCAGCTCGGCTGCTCCTATGCGCAGGGCTACTTCTTCGCCGGTCCGACGCCAGCCGACGGCTGCCAGCGCTTCCTCACCGGCGAGCCGCTCGACCTCACCGAGCGGCCCGTCATCGATCCGCTCGAGGCGACTGGAACCGGGGAAAACCGGCTGCTGAGCGCCTGAATTCCCGCCGCGGCGGGACGTGCGAGAATAATGGGCCATGGAGCCCGCCGCCGCCCGCCCGCCGTCCGCGAAAGCACAACGCGCCGCCCCGCGCGAGCAGTGCGCGGACGCCGTGCTGATGGTCCGGCCCGCGGCCTTCGGCTTCAACCCCGAGACGGCAAAGACCAACACCTTCCAGAGGCCCGTCGGCCCCGCACCGGGCGCCGCCGCCGCGGCGCGCGGGGAGTTCGAGCAGCTGGTGCGGGCCCTGGCGAGCGAGGGAGTGAGCGTCTGCGCCGTGGAGGATACGCCGAGCCCGGTGAAGCCCGATGCGGTCTTTCCCAACAACTGGGTGAGCTTTCACCAGGACGGAACGCTCGTTCTCTATCCGCTGCAGAGCGCGAGCCGCCGCAGCGAGCGGCGCCAGGAGGTGATCGATGCGGCCATCGAGCGCCTTGCCTTCAAAGTGTCACGCCTCGTCGACCTGACGCCCCACGAGCGCCACGGGCGGTTCCTCGAGGGCACGGGAAGCCTGGTCCTCGATCACGTGCAGAGGGTCGCCTACGCGTGCGCCTCCCCGCGCACCCACCCGCAGCTGGTTGCCGAGTGGGCGCGGCAGATGGAGTACGAACCGGTGATCTTCGACGCGGCCGACCGCGCCGGAGTCTCCTTCTATCACACCAACGTGTTGCTCTCGATCGGCGCGCGGGCAGTCGTGGTTGGCGCGGAGGCGATCGCACCGGCCGACCGGGAGCGGGTGCTCGCGCGCCTCAAGGCCGGCGGGCGCGAGGTGATCGAGATCGGCCAGGAGGCGCTCGCGCCTGAGACCTTCGAGCGGCTCTCGGGCTCGACCGATGCGCTGGTCGCGGTGCCCGTTCCCACCATCGAGCGCCTCGGCGGCGGGAGCGTCCGCTGCATGCTGGCCGAAGTATTCCGCTCCGCGTGATCGAGCTGGTCCTCAAGGGAGTGCTTTGCTATCTCCTCGGATCCGTCGTGGGGAGCCTGCTCATCGGACGCTTCCTCGGGATCGACATCCGCTCACTCGGTAGCGGCAACGCCGGCGCCACCAACATGCTGCGCACGCAGGGGAAGGCCGTGGCGCTGTGGGTATTCCTCATCGATCTCGGCAAGGGGTGGGTCGCAACCGGCCTCATCGCGCCGGCGGCCCTGCCCGGGCCGGCCCCGCCGGCGCTCGCGGGCTGGTCGGTGCCCGTGTGCGGCCTTGCGGTGATGCTCGGGCACGTCTACCCGCTGTGGTACGGCTTCAGGGGCGGCAAGGGCGTTGCGACCTTCGTCGGCGTGGCGCTCGGGCTCTCGGGTTGGCTGGTGCTGGCGATGGCGCTCACCTGGCTCGCCGCGGTGATTCTCTCGGGGTTCGTCGGCTTCGCCTCGATCCTCGGAGCGATTGCGGTCGCGGTCGTGATCGCCGCCGGGGACTTCGCGCCGCGGGCGCCGCTGCTTGCCCTGGGGATCCTCGCGGCGCTTTTCATCCTCTACACCCACCGCGCGAACATTGCGCGCATGCGCGCGGGCACCGAGTCGCGCGCGAAGCGGCTCTGGCTGCTCGGCGCCCGGCGGAACCGGGCCTGACGTGGCAGGACGCACGGGACCGCCGGCCTCGCGGGCGCAGCCGCCGCTCGTTGCGCGCGTGTTTGGCGAGCTCGCCGACGGCAGCTTCCACTCGGGCGAGGCGCTGGCGCAGTCCCTGCGGGTGAGCCGGAGCGCGGTCTGGAAGGCGGCGCGGACGCTGCGCGCGCTCGGCGCGACGCTGGAGGCGGTGCGCAACCGCGGCTACCGGCTGGACAATGCCTGCGCGCCCCTCGATGCCGGCGAGATCCGCGAGCAGATCCCCGGCGAGGCGCGCCGGCGCATCGCCCGCCTCGAGACCGTGTGGTCGATCGGCTCCACTAACAGCGCGCTCCTGGCTCGTGCCAATCCCGCGAACGGCGCGAGCGAGGTACTGCTCGCCGAGCATCAGACCGCGGGGCGCGGCCGGCGCGGGCGCTCCTGGCTCGCGCCGCCCGGAGGCGCCATCTGCCTCTCGCTCAGCTGGACTTTCCGCGAGGTGCCGGCGGACCTGAGTGCGCTCGGGCTGGTGATCGGCGTCTCGGTGCTCGAGGCGCTGAAGGCCTCGGGTGCGGCGGGCGTTGCGCTCAAGTGGCCGAACGACCTCCTCCACGGGGAGCGCAAGCTCGGTGGAGTGCTCATCGATCTTCGGGCCGAGTCCGAAGGACCCGCCTGCGTGGTGGTCGGCATCGGGCTCAACGTCGCGGTCGGGGAGAAGCTGCGGCAGGCGATCGCGGCGTCCGGGGTCGCGCCGACCGACCTGCGCAGCGCGGGACTCCCCGCACCTGCGCGGAATGCGCTCGCCGCCGGGCTCATCGGCGAGTGCATCCACGGGCTCCTCGCCTTCGAGCGCGAGGGGCTCGGGCCCTTCATCGAGCGGTGGCGGGAAGCGGATGCGCTCCACGGGCGGGCCGTCGAGGTGCGCACTCCCGAGGGCAGCTTTCCCGGCATCGCGCGCGGCATCGACATGCACGGGGCGCTCATCGTCGAGACACGCGCCGGCGTCAAACGGTTCATCTCGGGCGATGTGACCGTGAGACCCGCCGCATGAGCCCGCTGCTCGTCGACATCGGCAACACGCGCATCAAGTGGGCGCGCCTGGCCGGCGTGCGCCCGGCCCGGGGGCGCGCCGCCGTGCACTCGGGCTGGGGGCCGGCGGATTACGCCCGGCGGCTCTTCGGGGGGGTGCGCAACTGCGGGCGGGTGCTGGTGTCGAGCGTGGCGGGTGAGCGGGTGAACCGCTCGCTGGCCGCCGCCGCGCGGCGCGCGGGCGCGACCTGCGAGTTCGTCCGCGTGCCGCGGCATGCGGGGGGCGTCAGCGTGGGTTACGCCGAGCCCTGGCGGTTGGGGGTCGACCGGTTCGTGGCGCTGGTCGGCGCCCACGCGCTCTTTCCTGCCGAGCCGCTGTGCGTCGTGGGGGCGGGCACGGCGCTCACCGTCGATCTCCTCGGCCCGGATGGCCGTCACCGCGGCGGGGTGATCGTCCCGGCGCCCGCGCTCATGGTCGAGACGCTCCTCGCCCGGACCCATGGGATCCGGCGCCGCGCGCGGGGCGGGGCACTCCGGGGGACGGGGCTGTTCGCCCGCTCGACCCGGGATGCGATCCTGCG
>DASSQU010000364.1:0-11895 GCA_035702325.1 Steroidobacteraceae bacterium | reverse complement strand
ATGTCCGCATCCTTGAAGTTGGGCGTGATGCGCTCGGCCTGCTGCTGGGCCGAGGCCGCCGACAGCACGGCGAGTATCGCCAGCGCGCCGAATGCCAACGAGCGTAGAGCTGTCACGTGAGTGTTTCCCCGCAAGGAGTGCGTGGCGCGAGTCACTGGGTGCCGGGCGGCGGCGGCGGCTCGGGCGGCGTCGTGTCGGGCGGCGGCGGCAGCATGCCGGACGGCGGCGCTGCCGGCGCGGTGGACGGCGCGAGGCCCGTTCCGGCGCCGGGCGCGCGCGGCGCATTGGCGTCGAGCCCGGTGGCGGTCTCGGCCTCCTGCGCGACCTGGGCGAGATTCAGCGTGAGCTCCTGCGAGCGGCCGGCGCGGATCACCGTGATGTGCGCCTCGCTCGAGCCGCCGAGGGTATTGAGGATCTCCTGGCCGCGGTCGCGGTCATCGAGCGGCGTGCCGTTGATGGCGACCACCTCGTCCCCGGGCCGCAGCCCCAGGCGATAGAAGGCAAAACGGTTGCGTCCGGGGTAGACCCGAAAGCCCTTCACCTTGTCGCCCTCCATCACCGCCTGCGGCCGCAGCAGGTCGGCAATCAGCCCCGGCTGCTCGGTGAGCGCCCGGCGCATGCGCTCGACCACCGGGCTCGCCGTGGGCAGCGCCGTGGCCGGGGGCGGCGGGGCCGCGTGCACTTCCTTCGGCAGCATCAGCGATTCGAGCTGCCCGGCCCGGTCGATGACCACGCGGTCGACGTACACCGCATGCAGCCGCACGCCCCCCGGGACGGTGTCGCCGACCGCATACACCTTCGCGGTCTGTGCGTTCGGTCCCAGGATCGCGAGACCGTTTTGGGGATCATTGGCGGCGATGATGCCGGTGAGGGTGAGCGGCATGCTCGTACGGGGCGCATTGGCGTCGCTCTCCTTCGGCGCGGGCGCCGCGCCGAACAGGTGCGCATTGGTGATCGCGGCGACGTCGGTGGGCTGCACCCGCACCGCAGCCACGGCCGGCGCCGCCGGCGGGCGGCGTCCCGCCCCCGCCAGGTCGGTGACGACGAAGGCCGCCTGCACCCCGAGCGCGAGCGCGGCGATCCAGGTCGCCAGGCGCGGCCCGTCGCGCAGCAGCAGCGCCCGCCAGCGGTCGGGCGCCGGTAAACCCTCGAGCCAGGACGCGGCGTTCATGGGGCGAAAAACATCAGCTTACTCCGCGTGCTGCGCCTCACTGCGCGAGGGGAACCCGCGCCATCATACGGGGGTGCTGCTGGCGCTCTCAAGCGGTTGTTTCTGCAGGAGTAAGCGTCTCGCAGCGTGGCAGGCTTGTGTTGCCGTTTCACGACCCCTATAAAGAACCTCATGCCCGAGCAGCACCCGGTCCGCCCCGACTCCGGCATCGCCGTCGAGGAGGCGCAACCGGAGGTCAAGCAACCGCCGCTGTACCGGGTTGTGCTGCTCAATGACGACTACACCCCCATGGAGTTTGTGGTCGATGTGCTGGAAAAGTTCTTTCAGCTCAACCGGCCGACCGCCACGCGCATCATGCTCGAGGTCCACACCAAGGGTAAGGGCGTGTGCGGGGTCTTCACATATGAGATCGCCGAAACTAAGGTGGCACAGGTGACCACCTACGCGCGCGACCATCAGCACCCGCTGATGTGTACGCTGGAAGAGGCCTGAAGGATGGCTGAAAGGCTCGGCTGACGTGCTGTCGAACGAACTCGAGTACTGTCTCAACGACGCGTTCCACCAGGCGCGCGAGGCGCACCACGAGTACCTGACCGTCGAGCACCTGCTGCTCGCGATACTCGATACTCCCAAGGTGCGCGAGGTGCTGCGCGCCTGCGGCGCGGACTTCGGCAAGCTGCGCCAGGAGCTCAAGGAACACATCGATCAGTCGACCCCGCGCCTCGAGGAGGGCGAGGAACGCGAAGTGCAGCCGACGCTCGGCTTCCAGCGGGTGCTGCAGCGTGCGGTGTTCCACGTGCAGTCGAGCGGCAAGAAGGAGGTCGGCGTCACCAACGTGCTGGTGGCGATCTTCAGCGAGAAGCAGAGCCACGCGGTATTCCTGCTGAATCGCCAGCGCGTCACCCGGCTCGACGTCGTCAACTACATCTCGCACGGGCTGTCGAAGATCGCCGAGGAGAAGACCGACAAGGAGGACGCGCAGGGGGACGGCGAGCGCGACGCCGAGGGCGGCAGCGCGCTCGAGAAGTACACCACCAACCTGAACCGCCTGGCGCAGGAGGGGCGCATCGACCCGCTCATCGGCCGCAAGCTCGAGGTCGAGCGCACCATCGAGATCCTGTGCCGCCGCCGCAAGAACAATCCGCTCTATGTCGGCGAGGCCGGCGTCGGCAAGACCGCGATCGCGGAAGGCCTGGCGCGGCTCATCATCGAGGGCCGGGTACCGGAGGTGCTCGCCGACTGCACCATCTTCGCGCTCGACATGGGAGCGCTGATCGCCGGCACCAAGTATCGCGGCGATTTCGAGAAGCGCCTGAAGAGCGTGATCGGCGAGCTGAAGAAGCTCCCGGGAGCGATCCTGTTCATCGACGAGATCCACACCGTGATCGGCGCCGGCGCCGCCTCCGGCGGGGTGATGGACGCCTCGAACCTGATCAAGCCGGTGCTCACCGCCGGGGAGATCCGCTGCATCGGCTCGACCACCTACCAGGAATACCGCGGCATCTTCGAGAAGGATCACGCGCTCGCGCGGCGCTTCCAGAAGATCGACGTGGTGGAGCCCTCGGTGGCCGAGACCATCGACATCCTCTTCGGGCTCAAGCCGCGCTTCGAGGAGCACCACGGCATCACCTATGCGGACGACGCGCTGCGCGCCGCGGCGGAGCTCGCCGCGCGGCACATCAACGAGCGGCATCTGCCCGACAAGGCGATCGACGTGGTGGACGAAGCCGGGGCGCGCGCGCGCTTGAAGCCGCTCGCCGAGCGCGAGCCGACCGTCGAGGTGCGCCACATCGAGGACGTGGTGGCGCGCATGGCGCGCATTCCCGCCAAGAGCGTCTCGACCTCGGACAAGGAGATCCTCAAGAACCTCGAGCGCAACCTGAAGCTGGTGATCTTCGGCCAGGACAAGGCGATCGACGCGCTGGCCGCGGCCATCAAGATGGCGCGCTCGGGGCTCGGCGAGGCGCGCCAGCCGGTCGGCAGCTTCCTGTTCGCCGGTCCCACCGGAGTGGGCAAGACCGAGGTGACGCGGCAGCTCGCGATCGCGATGGGGGTCGAGTTCCTGCGCTTCGACATGTCCGAGTACATGGAGCGTCATACGGTCTCGCGCCTGATCGGCGCGCCGCCCGGCTACGTCGGTTTCGACCAGGGGGGGCTGCTCACCGAGGCGATCACCAAGCATCCGCATTGCGTGCTGCTGCTGGACGAGATCGAGAAGGCCCACCCGGACGTGTTCAATCTGCTGCTGCAGGTGATGGACCACGGCACGCTCACCGACAACAACGGGCGGAAAGCCGATTTCCGTCACGTCATAATCGTGATGACCACCAACGCCGGCGCACAGGAGATGGCGCGCGCCTCGATCGGCTTCACCCACGCCGACAACGCCAGCGACGGCCTGGAGGCGATCCGGCGGATCTTCAGCCCCGAGTTCCGCAACCGCCTCGATGCGGTCATCCAGTTCGCGGCGCTCGATCCGGCGACCATCGAGCGCGTGGTCGACAAGCTGATCCTCGAGGTAGAGGCGCAGCTCGAGCAGAAGGGCGTCACCATCACGCTGGACGATGCGGCGCGCCGCTGGGTGGCGCAGCGCGGCTACGATCCGAAGATGGGCGCGCGGCCCATGGCGCGCACCATCCAGGAGCACATCAAGCGGCCGCTGGCCGAGGAGCTGCTGTTCGGGCGGCTGGCGAGCGGCGGGCACGTGCGGGTGTCGGTGGCGGCGGACGGCTCGCAGCTCACGCTGCACTTCGAGCCGGCGCAGCTGCCGGAGGTCACCGCCTAGCCTTCCAGGCAACTACCGGCCGCGGTAGATGATGCGCCCCTTGGTGAGATCGTACGGAGTCATCTCCACCGTGACCGCATCGCCGGTGAGAATGCGGATGTAGTTCTTGCGCATCTTGCCGGAAATGTGCGCGGTCACGACGTGGCCGTTCTTGAGCTTCACGCGGAAAGTGGTGTTGGGCAGGGTCTCGACGACCTCGCCTTCCATCTGGATCGCATCTTCTTTGGACATAGCGTCCTAACGCGCACGTGGCGGGCGCGAATTGGAGCACAAAGGCCGCTGGTAAGGCAACGCGCGCAACTTCAGCCGAGCGGCGGGGCCGGCAGCGACACCTGCTCGCGCAGCAGCCCCTGGAACTGCGCGCGGGGGATGGTGCGGGCGCCGAGGCTCGCGAGGTGCCGCGAATACAGCTGGCAGTCGATCACCGCCACGCTGCTGCGCACGCACATCGCCACCAGCTGCGCGAGCGCCACCTTGGAGGCGTCGCGCACGGCGCTGAACATCGACTCGCCGAAGAACACGCCCCCGAGCCGCACCCCGTACAGGCCGCCGGCGAGCGCCGCGCCGCGCCACACCTCGATGCTGTGCGCGAAGCTCAGGCGGTGCAGCTCGCGGTAGGCGGCGCGCATCTCGGAGGTGATCCAGGTGCCGGGGCTGGCGGCGCGCGGCGCCGCGCAGCCGTCGATCACGGCGGCGAAGTCCCGGTCGAGGGAGGTGGTAAAGCCGCCGTTGCGCAGCGTCTTGGCGAGGCTGCGCGGGCAGTGAAACTCCTCCGGGAACAGCACCGCGCGCGGGTCGGGCGACCACCACAGCACCGGCTGGCCCGGGGAGTACCAGGGGAAGATTCCGCGGCGGTAGGCCGCCAGCAGGCGCGCCGGCGCGAGGTCGCCGCCGGCGGCGAGCAGCCCGGGCGGATCCTCGAGCGCCTGCTCGGGAGGCGGAAACCAGTCCGGCGCGTCGTGGGCCGAGAGCCAGGTGATGCTCTTCACGCGCTCTCCGGCGCCGCGCGCCGCTGCCGGTAGGGGACGTGCTCCCCGACCTCGCGCGCGTAGCTCTCGACCGCCGCAGCCTCGCGCGCGAGGAATGCGGCGATCGCCGCGCGGAACTGGCGGTCGGCGATGAAATGCGCCGACCAGGTGAGGGTGGGCTCGAAGCCGCGGCTCACCTTGTGCTCGCCCTGGGTGCCCGGCTCGAAGCGTGCGATGCCGCGCTCGATGCAGAACTCGATCCCCTGGTGGTAGCAGGCCTCGAAGTGCAGGCTGTGGTAATCGGCCGCCGCGCCCCAGTAGCGCCCGTAGAGCGTCGCGGAGCACCAGAAGAAGATCGCCGCGGCCACCACCGTGCGGCCGTGCACGGCGAGCTTCACCATCAGCGACTCGGGGAGCGTGCGCGCCACCTCGCTGAAGAACGCGCGCGTGAGATACGGCTCGTGCCCGTGGCGCAGGAAGGTATCGCGGTGCAGCTCGTAGATGCGGCTGATGAGCCGCTCGTCGAGCTCGCCGCCGAGGCGCGTCTCGAAGCGCACCCCGGCCTCGCTCACCCGGCGCCGCTCGCGCCGCGCTTTCTTGCGCTTCTCGGCGGTGAAGGTCTCGAGGTAGTCCTCGAAGCCCCCGTAGCCGCGGTTGGTCCAGTGGAACTGGCAGTCGCGGCGCAGCAGCCAGCCGCGCTCGGCGCAGGCGGCGCGCGCCGGCTCGTCGAGGAACAGCAGGTGCGCGCCCGAGAGCCCGTGACCGTCGACGTGGCGCTCGAGCGCGCCGAGCAGGCGAGAGGCAACCTGCGCGCGGTCGAGGTCGGCGCGCACCAGCAGGCGCGGACCGGTCGCGGGGGTGAACGGGGTGGCGACCGTGAGCTTGGGGTAATAGCGCCGGCCGAGGCGCTCGTAGCCCTGCGCCCAGGCGAAGTCGAAGACGAATTCCCCGTAGGAATGCGTCTTGACGAAGGCGGCGGCTGCCCCGGCGAGACCGGCGCGGTCGCGCAGCGCGAGGTAGCGCGGTTCCCAGCCGGTGCCGGCGCCGACGCAGTGCGTGTGCTCGAGCGCCGCGAGGAACTCGTGGCGTGCGAAGGGATTGCCCCCGGCGTCGAGCGCGTTCCACTCGTGGCGCTCGAGGCGGTCGATGCTGTCGCAGAACTCCGTGCCGTCCAAGGCCTGCGACTCCGTACCGGGGCGCCTCAGCTGCGCGCGTCGAGCGACTCGAGGTAGCGGTCGGCATCGAGCGCAGCCATGCAGCCCGAGCCCGCCGAGGTGACCGCCTGGCGGTAGACGTGGTCGGCGACATCGCCGGCGGCGAACACGCCCGGCACGCTGGTGGCGGTGGCGTCGCCGTCGAGGCCGCTCTTCACGGTGATATAGCCGCCGCGCATGGCGAGCTGTCCCTCGAACAGCCCGGTGTTGGGAGTGTGGCCGATGGCGACGAACAGTCCCGTCACCTCGAGCGTGCGCGCCGCGCCGCTGCCGAGCTCGCGCAGCCGCACGCCGCTCACGCCGCGCTCGTCACCCAGCACTTCGTCCACGGTGTGATTCCACAGCAGCGTCACTCTGCCGGCCTCGACCTCGCGGAACAGCCGCTGCTGCAGGATCTTCTCCGCACGCAGCCGGTCGCGCCGGTGCACCAGCGTCACGTGGGCGGCGATGCGCGCGAGGTAGAGCGCTTCCTCGACCGCGGTATTGCCGCCGCCCACCACCGCGACCCGCTGCTGGCGGAAGAAAAAACCGTCGCAGGTGGCGCAGGCCGACACCCCGCGGCCGCGGAACTGCTCCTCGGAGGGCAGGCCCAGGTAGCGGGCGCTCGCGCCGGTGGCCACGATGAGCGCATCGCAGCTGTAGCGGCCGGAATCGCCGCTGAGCGCGAGCGGCCGCACCGACAGATCCACCGACTGCACCTCGTCGTGCACGATCTCGGTGGCGAAGCGCTCGGCGTGGTGTCGCATGCGCTCCATGAGCGCCGGGCCCTGCAGTCCCTCGACGTCGCCGGGCCAGTTGTCGACGTCGGTGGTGGTCATCAACTGTCCGCCGGCGGCGACACCCGTGATCAGCAGCGGCGTGCGATTGGCGCGCGCCGCGTACACCGCCGCGCTGTAGCCGGCCGGCCCCGACCCCAGGATGATGAGGCGGCTGTGCCGGGCGGCGTTGGTGGTCATCTGTGGCATCGGTGCATGGTACCAAGCTCTATAATGCCCACCGCCTATCTTAAGACGGAGCCCCGGAGATTGGCTGAATCACAGGTACAGTCCCGCCACGAGACCCGCCTCACCTGGCCGGTGGCCCGCGCGCTGCGCGAGAGCGCGGTGATCGCTCTTGCCCTGGTGGCGCTGACGATCTTCATGGCGCTCGCGAGCTACAGCCCGGACGACCCGGGCTTCTCCTATACCGGCACGTCGGCGCCGCTGCATAACCGCATCGGTCTGGTGGGCGCATGGCTGGCGGACGTGCTGCTCTTCCTGTTCGGGCGCCCGGCGTACCTGCTGCCGGTGGTGCTGGCGGCGGCGGCCTGGGGTCTGCAGCGCGGGGCGCGCGGCGCGGGGGCTTCGCGCCTCAACGCCGCGGTGCGCCTCGCCGGCTTCATGCTGCTGCTGGCGGCGAGCTGCGGCCTCGCGACCCTGCACTGGGATCCGGGCGTGCTGCGCCAGAGCGCCGGGGGCGTGGTCGGCAGCCTGGTCGGCGACGGTCTCTCCAGGGGACTCAACTTTCTCGGCGCCACGCTGGTGCTGATCGCCGCCTGGATGGCCGGCCTGTCGCTCGCTTTCGGGCTCTCGTGGCTCGCGTTCATGGACCGCGTCGGAGCCCTCGCCTGGGGCGGGCTCGGCTGGCTGCGCGGCCGCTTCGCCTCGGCCCGGGACGCCGCCGAGGGGCGCGAGCGCCGCCAGGCGCGCAAGGAGGCGGTCGAGTCGCTGCAGAAGAAGTCGGCGGCGCGCACGCCGCCGCGCATCGAGCCGCCGCTCGCGCAATTCGAGAAGAGCGCGCGGGTCGAGCGCGAGCGCCAGGTGCCGCTGTTCGATCCGCCGCAGGCGCGCGAGCTGCCGCCGCTGAAGCTGCTCGACGACCCGCCGCCGCACGAGCCGCTGTACTCCGCCGAAGCCCTCGAGGCGCTGTCGCGTCTGGTGGAGATGAAACTCAAGGACTTCGCCATCGACGCCGAGGTGGTGGCGGTGCAGCCCGGCCCGGTGGTGACGCGCTTCGAGCTGCGTCCTGCGCCCGGCGTCAAGGCGAGCCAGATCACGGCGCTGTCGAAGGACCTGGCACGCGCGCTGTCGGTGCTGTCGGTGCGCGTCGTCGAGGTCATCCCGGGCAAGAGCGTGATGGGACTGGAGATCGCCAACGAGAAGCGCGAGCTGGTCACGCTCGGGGAGATCATCCGCGCCAAGGCCTACGACGAGCTGCACTCGCCGCTCGCGCTCGCCCTCGGCAAGGACATCGGCGGCGCGCCGGTGGTCGCGGATCTCACCCGCATGCCGCACCTGCTGATCGCCGGCACCACCGGCTCGGGCAAGTCGGTGGCGCTCAACGCCATGGTGCTGTCGCTGGTCTACAAGTCGACCGCCGAGCACGTGCGCATGATCATGATCGATCCCAAGATGCTGGAGCTCTCGGTGTACGGGGGCATCCCGCACCTGCTGGCGCCGGTGGTGACCGACATGAAGCAGGCCGCCAACGCGCTGCGCTGGTGTGTGGCGGAGATGGACCGCCGGCACGCGCTGATGGCCGCGCTCGGGGTGCGCAACATCGCCGGCTTCAACCGCCGGGTGCGCGAGGCCAACGAGGCCGGCAAGCCGATCCGCGACCCGCTGCTGATGCAGCGCGCCGCCAACGACCCGACCGTGGACCAGAGCCAGATCCCGAATCTGATGCCGCTGCCGTACATCGTGGTGTTCGTGGACGAGTTTGCCGACCTCATGATGATCGTCGGCAAGCGGGTCGAGGAGCTGATCACCCGCCTGGCGCAGAAGGCGCGCGCCTCGGGGATTCACCTGGTGCTCGCGACCCAGCGCCCTTCGGTGGACGTGATCACCGGTCTCATCAAGGCCAACATTCCCTGCCGCATCGCCTTCCAGGTCTCGGCGCGCGTCGACTCGCGCACCATCCTCGACCAGATGGGCGCCGAGACGCTGCTCGGACACGGCGACATGCTGTACCTGCCCCCCGGGACCTCGGTCCCGACCCGCGTGCACGGCGCCTTCGTCTCCGACCAGGAGGTGCACCGGGTGGTGAATGCGCTGAAGACACCCGAGCCGCCGGACTACATCGAAGAGGTGCTGTCGGGGCCGCGCGGCCCCTTCGCCAGTCTCTCGGGCGAGGACGGCGAAGGCGAGGGCGGCGGCGAGCCGGACGCCGAGCAGGATCCGCTCTACGACGAGGCGGTACGCATCGTCACCACCGAGCGCAAGCCGTCGATCTCCTACGTGCAGCGGCGGCTGAAGATCGGCTACAACCGCGCCGCGCGGCTGCTCGAGGCCATGGAGCTCGCCGGGCTGGTCGGCCCGCTGCAGCCGAACGGCGCGCGCGACGTGCTCGTGCCGGCGCCGCAAGAAGACTGAGCGTGGGGGCCGCCCGCAAGCGCTTCGCGGCAGGCGGCGTCCGCGCGCTGCTCGCGGCTGCGGCGCTGCTCGCCGTGCAGCCCCCGGCCGCGGCCGCCACTGCGCCCGGGACGGCGGCGCACGGCGAGGCGACGCCGCTCGATGCCTATCTCGATCACCTCAGGACGCTGCGCGCGAGCTTCCTGCAGACGCTCGCCGACAGCCACGGGCGCGAGATCGATCGCGCCACCGGGACGCTGCTCGTCGAGCGGCCGGGGACATTCCGCTGGGAAATCCATCCGCAGCACGCCGCCGGCAGCCCTGCCGCGGCACACGCCGGCGAGCTCATGGTGTGCGACGGGCGCAATCTCTGGTTCTTCGACCGCGACCTCGACCAGGTGACGGTGAAGCCGGTGGACGCGGCGCTGTCGGCGACGCCGGCGATGCTGCTCTCGGGGGCGGTCGACGTGCGCAGCAATTTCACCCTCACCCCCGCCGGGGAGCGGCAGGGGCTCAGCTGGGTGCTGGTCGAGCCGCACGGCGCGGAGGCGGACTTCCGCCGCGCACTGTTCGGCTTCGAGCACGGGGAGCTGAAGCGCATGATCCTCGAGGACAAGCTCGATCAGACCGCCACCGTCATCTTCGACCAGATCGAGCGCAACGCTCCGGTGAACGCCGCCGAGCTGAGCTTCACGCCCCCGCCCGGGGCGGACGTGATCGGAACGCCGCGCCCATGAGCCTTGCCGTGGCCGAGAGCCTGCGACCGCTCGCCGATCGCATGCGGCCGCGAAGCCTGCGCGAGTTCGTCGGCCAGCAGCACATCCTCGCGCCGGGCAAGCCGCTCCACGCCGCCGCGAGCGCCGGACAGCTGCACTCGCTCATCCTGTGGGGACCGCCCGGCACCGGCAAGACGACGCTCGCGCGGCTCATCGCCCAGGCCGCGCAGGCGCAGTTCATCGCGCTGTCGGCGGTGACCGCCGGTGTCAAGGACATCCGCGCGGCGGTCGAGAGCGCGCGCGCCGCGCGCGCCGCGGACGGGCGTCCCACGCTGCTGTTTCTCGACGAAGTGCATCGCTTCAACAAGGCGCAGCAGGACACCTTTCTCCCCTACGTCGAGGACGGTACGCTCACCTTCGTCGGCGCCACCACCGAGAACCCGTCCTTCGAGGTGGTGAGCGCGTTGCTGTCACGCGCGCGGATCTACGTGCTGCAGGCGCTCTCGCCCGGGGATCTCACCGGGGTGCTGCGCGCGGCGCTCGCCGACGCCGAGCGCGGGCTCGGCCGCGAGCAGCTCGAGGCCGTATTCGTGGCGGACCTCCGCGGCGTCGGCCCAGGGATCGAAGACGTCGACGAGGCAGCCGAAGTCCTGGAGCTCGCGCACGATGTCTATCACCCGGGAGTTGCGGATATCCGGGCAGTTCTCCTTGAAGGTCATGCCGAGAACGAGGACGCGGGCGCCGTGGATCCTGTGGCCCTTGCGGATCATGAGCTTTATGGTGCGCTCGGCCACATGGAAGCCCATCGAGTCGTTGATCCGGCGTCCCGCGAGGATGACCTGGGGGTGGTAGCCGAGGCTCTCGGACTTGTAGGTGAGGTAGTAGGGATCGACCCCGATGCAGTGCCCGCCGACGAGGCCGGGCCTGAAGGGAAGGAAGTTCCATTTCGTGCCGGCCGCTTCGAGCACCTCCTTCGTGTCGAGCCCCATCCTCCCGAAGATCAGGGCCAGCTCGTTGACGAAGGCGATGTTGATGTCCCGCTGCGAGTTCTCGATCACCTTGGCGGCCTCGGCGACCCGTATCGAGGAGGCCTTGTGGGTGCCTGCCTCAATGATCGAGGCGTAGAGCGCGTTGACGCGGTCGGCGGCCTCCGGCGTGGAGCCGCTTGTCACCTTCTTTATGTGCCGCACCGTGTGCTGTTTGTCGCCGGGGTTGATCCGCTCCGGGCTGTAGCCGCAGAAGAAGTCGCGGTTGAACACGAGGCCGCTGTGCTTCTCGAGGAGGGGAACGCACTCCTCCTCGGTGCAGCCGGGATAGACCGTGGACTCGTAGACGACAAGGTCTCCCTTCTTGAGGACCTTGCCCACCGACTCGCTCGCCCTCCACAGGGGCGTGAGGTCGGGTTTCTTGTGCTCGTCGACCGGCGTCGGGACGGTGACGATATAGACGCTGCAGTCGCGGATGTCCTCGAGTTCGGAGCTGCAGCTGAAGCTGGAGGCGACGGCGGCCAAGTCCGCGGCGGACAGCTCGCCCGTGCGGTCTTTCCCCGCGGCGAGCTCGCGGACCCGGCTGGGGTTGACATCGAAGCCCTTGACCCGGTACTTCGACGCGAACGCGGCGGCGAGCGGCAGGCCGACGTAGCCGAGCCCGATGATGCTGAGCGTGGTGTCCTTCATTGAATCCTTCCTTCCTCGATTCTTTCCATCTCTCAT
>DASSQU010000363.1:0-20153 GCA_035702325.1 Steroidobacteraceae bacterium | reverse complement strand
GTCGCGGGTAGGCCAGCAGCCGGCCGGCACGGGCACTGCGCCGGCCGCCGCCGCCGCGCCCGCCGCGCCCGCCGCCCCCGCCGTTGCCGCCGCACCGGCCGCCGCCGCGCCTGCCCCGGCCGCCGCGGGGTCGGCGGCGTCCGCCGAGACCGCCTCGCGCGTGACGCAACTCGAGCAGACCGTGGCGCAGATGGCCGCCAACGCCTGGCAGCGCGCCGAGGACACCGGCATGCCGATGCACGGTTTCGCCGACGTCGGCGTCGGCACGCACAATGCCGAGTTCCCGCAGTATCGCGGAGCCGACGTGGGCGAGCTCGATTTCTTCCTGACCCCGCGGCTCGGGAGCCGTACCCGCGCACTCTTCGAGCTGAATTTCGAGGTCGGCTCCGACGGCTCGGTCGGCGTCGATCTGGAGCGCGCGCAGATCGGCTACCAGTTCGCGGATTCCGCGACCGTGTGGCTGGGGCGCTTCCACACGCCCTATGGCTACTACAACACCGCGTTCCACCACGGGCAGTGGATCGCGATCGCCCTGCGCCGCCCGCGCTTCATCGAGTTCGAGGATCACGGCGGGATCATGCCGGCGCACACCACGGGACTGTGGGTCACGGGCTCCCAGCGGCTCGGCGAGCAGCGGCTGACCTACGACGCCTACATCGGCAACAGCCAGCGGATCAGCGGCGGCATCCTCGACATGAACAACGCCGGGGTGCCGCGCGGCAGCACCATCTTCGGCGGCAATCTGGGCCTGCTGCCCGGCGGGGCGCTCGACGACCTCAAAGTGGGGGTGGACGCCTTCCAGACGCGCATCGAGGACGAGGATCCGACGCCCGCGGCCTTCGCCCAGATCAGCCCCTACTTCACCCGGGTGAGGAGCTACGGCGCCTACGCGGTGTACGACACCGATCGCTGGGAAGACATCGCGGAGCTGCATTTCTTCGACAACATGGATCTCACGGGCAACACCGGCTCGCACCGCAGCGATGCCGGGTTCCTCCAGCTGGGCTACCGCGCCGGCCGCTATACCCCGTATGCGCGCTATGAGCGCGGATCATTCCAGCAGTCGGACCCCTACTTCGCCGCGCAGCTCAACGGCAATTCCTACGACCGCGAGGCGCTGGGTCTGCGTTTCGACATCGATCTCTCGTCGGCCCTCAAGATGGAGCTGGCGCTGACCCGCTTTACGGACCGGTACATAACGAGCGACGGCGAGGCGCTCATCCAGTACGCCATCCGCTTCTGAGCGCGCGCTCAGCGGAACTCCCGACATGATGCGAATCCGAATCAAGCTCCTCATGCTCGCGGCGCTGCTCGCCGTGGGGGGCTCTTCGGCCAGCACCGCCGACCTCTACGTGATCTGCAACGCGCACATCTCGCTCACCGCCGCCGATGTGCGCGACGTATTCCTCGGGGAGAAGCAGTTCGCCGGCGCGCTCAAGCTGGTACCGATCGACAACAGCGCGGCTCAGGCCCTGTTTCTCGACCGGGTGCTGAAGATGACCGCCGCGAAATACTCCGTCACCTGGATCAAGAAGTCGTTCCGGGACGGCATCAATCCGCCGGTGGTCGCCGGCAGCGATGCCGAGGCACTCGCGACCGTGCGGCGCACTCCGGGCGCCTGCAGCTACGTCACGACGCCGCCGGAGGACAAGGTGGAAGTGGTCGCCAGGCTGTAGCGCGCCGGCGCGCTGCCGCCGCTCAACCGGGCGGGCGGTCGCCGGAGAAGCGGATCGCGGTCGCGCCCGAGACCGGTCCGACGGTCGCCCGGTCGCTCACGTAGAGCCGCACGTCGCGCTCGAAGCG
Organism: Steroidobacteraceae bacterium; assembly: GCA_035702325.1. GTDB lineage: Bacteria > Pseudomonadota > Gammaproteobacteria > Steroidobacterales > Steroidobacteraceae > 13-2-20CM-66-19. Next base: position 18,350 of record DASSQU010000363.1, on the reverse strand, counting down.
CAGGTCCCCCTCGACCACCGCGCCGGGCCCGATGACGATGCGCGGCGGGCGCGAATAGAGGTTGAACCAGCCGCCGGACTTCTGCACCAGGATACCGCCCTCGACCCGTGATGCGCCGCTGATGTCGATGTCGCCGTCCACCGTGCGCAGCCCGCCACCGACATGCGCGCCCGCGAGCTCGATCCGGCCGTTGACGTTGCGGATCGCGCCGCCGACGTCCGCGCCGTTTCCCAGGCTGAGCGAGCCGTTCACGGTGGTGACCGAGTGGGTCACGTGCGCGCCGGCCTCGAGCGTCACCGGGCCGTTGACTGCGGTGACCGAGTCGGCGGTGGCGCGCGCGCCGAGCTCGACGGCGCCGTTCACGGTATGGGCGGCGTCGACCACGGCATTGTCGCCGACCTGGATCGAGCCGTTGACGGTACCGACCGGGCCGATGTGCTCGCCGGCCGGCACGTGGACCGATCCGTTCACGGTGCTCGCCCCGCCCTTGCCGGCGGTCACGTCGCCGTTGATTCCCGCGTCGCAGCCGGCCGCCACGACGGCGGCGAGCCATGCGAGCCAGGCCAGGCGCCACACTGCGGAATTCTCCTGATCGGCGACGGCGCGCCGCACCCCTTGCCGACTCCTAGTATCGCAAGCGGGCGCGAGGCACTACAAGGCTGGCGCCGCGAGCGCTGGTTTCAGGCCGCGCCGGCATTGCGCCGGCTGCCGATCGCCCTCAGCGCCCTGAAGCGTCCGGTGGGCGACAGCTCCTCGCGGCCCGCCTGCGCCGTCCACAGCACCTCGCGGCGCGCGACGAACGGGCTCTGCGCCAGCTCCTCGAGGGAAGTGGCCCGGGCGAACAGGAAGCCCTGACCGGCGACGCAGCCGAGGGCGAGCAGCGCGCCGACCTGGGGCTCGAGCTCGATACCCTCGGCCACCGTCTCCAGTCCGAGCGTCTCGCCCAGCCTCACCACCGCACGCGCGAGCTCCGGGCCGTTGTCGGAGCTCGTCAGCCGGCTGACGAAGGAACGGTCGATCTTGAGGATGTCGATGGGGAACCGATGCAGGTAGGACAGCGAGGAATACCCGGTGCCGAAATCGTCGATCGCCAGCCGCACACCGAGCGACTTCACGCGCTGGAACCGCGCGAGATTGGCGTCGGTGTTGTACATGATCGTGCTCTCGGTGAGCTCGATCACGAGGTTGCCCGGCTCGAGCCCGGATTCGGACAGCGCCTGCGCCACGTCGTGCACCAGCTCGCCGTGCTGCAGGTGACGCCCGGAGATGTTCACCGCGAGCCGCAGTCCCGCGCCGCCGGCGATCGAGCGGCGCCACGCGCACAGGTCGCGGCAGGCCTGGCGAAGCACCCAGCGGCCGAGCGTGACGATCTGGCCGCATTCCTCGACCACCTGGATGAAGCGCGCGGGCATCAGCACCCCTGCCTCGGGGTGCCGCAAGCGCACCAGCGCCTCCACGCCGAGGAGGCTGCGCGTGCCGAGGTCGACGATCGGCTGATACTCGAGAAAGAATTCCTGCTGCGCGAGCGCACGGCCGATGTCGGCCTCGAGCCGCAGCCGCTCGTGCAGCATCGCCTGCATCTGCGGCTGAAAAGTGACGTGGCGGTTCTTGCCCGCCGCCTTGGCGTGGTACATGGCGATGTCGGCGTTGCTGAGCAGCGCCTCGGCGCCCGCCTCGGCCGCCGACAGCGCGACTCCGATGCTCACGCCGACCCGCACCTCGCGCCCGTCGAGAGCGAATGGCAGATCGAGGGCGTCGATGAGCGCATCGGCCACCCGCTCGACTTCAGCGGCCGTGACGACGCCCTCCATCAGCACCGCGAACTCGTCGCCGCCCAGCCGCGCGACCGTGTCCGACGAGCGAGTCGTCTTGATGATGCGCTGCGCCACCGCCCGCAGCAGGCGGTCGCCGGCGTCGTGTCCGAGGGAGTCGTTGATGTTCTTGAAGTTGTCCAGATCGAGGAACATCACTCCGACGCAACTCCGCCCGCACTGCGCCAGGGTGAGCGCGTGCTGCACCCGGTCGCGGAACAGATTGCGGTTGGCGAGCAGCGTGAGGGGGTCGTGAAACGCGAGCTGCCGCAGCTGCTCCTCGAGGGCCTTGCGCTCGCTGATGTCGCGGAAATTGAGCGCCAGCCCCTCGACCGCGGGATCCTGCGTCAGGTTACTGCAGACACTCTCGATCACGCTGCGCTTGCCGGCGCGCTCGATGCGCAGCTCGACCGGTCCGACGGTGCCGGAGCCCGAGGCCGCGACTTCCGCCAGGAACAGCCGCAGCCGCTCCGCGTCCTCGCCGCCCCACAGCTCCGGCAGGTTCTTGCCGGTGATCTCCTCGGGCTTCAGGCCGAGGGTGCGCACCGCAGCGGGGGAGGCGAAGCGCACCGTGCCATCCGCGGCCACGATCATGATGACGTCGGAGGCATTGGCGATCAGCGAGGCGTAGCGTTCCTCGACCATGCGAGCCGCCCGCTGCTCGCGCAGCAGCGACTCGCCGCGCATGATCAAGCCCTGGCGGACCATGAGCAGCAGCGTGAGCACGAACACAATCATGGTCATGACGGTCCCGGGTCCGCCGATGTCACCGCGGCCCACGTACACCAGCACCAGGAACGCGGTCAGCATGGCGGCGTAGGGCAGCGAGCGCGCCAGGGTGTCGGAGGCGCTCGGCGGAGCGCGCGGCGGCGCCGGCGCCGCGCGCATCTGCGCGCGCCCCGCAGCGGCCAGCGGCACGTAGCACGACAGGTACAGCACGTCCTGGAAGCCGCCCGGCAGGTAATAGCCGCGGACCTTGGCAAGCGACCAGAGAATATCGGCGAGAAACATGGCGGCGAAGCCGGTGAGCAGCAGCACCGGTACGCGCCGGCCGGCGCCGCTGCCGCCGCCGGTGAGCAGCAGCATCCCCAGCATGAGCAGCATGATGCAATCGAGCGCCACGTACGCCTGGCTCAGCACTTCCTTGAGGAAGTCGACCTCGGCGTGCGCAGTCGCCGGATGGATTACCAGGAACCAGAAGAAGGCGCCGAAGCCGACCACGAAGATGGTCGAATCGAGCGACAGCTGGATCCACGGGACGCGCACCGAGGCGGCCCGCACCAGCAGCAGCGCCGCCGCGAGCAGCGCCAGGTAGAACGTGCAGTAGAACAGGTCGGCCGGGCCGGGAAAGGGATCATGGCCCCGCAGCCACGAGATCTCCCCGATCACGGTGCCGATCAGGTAGAGGCCGAGGGCCACGGCGAGCGCGATCCAGGCTGCGCGCAGCGTCCCCGGGGCCACCTGGCGCGCGGCGGCCGCGGCGAGCACCACGCTCGCAAGCGCGGCGGGTGCGTCCGACAGCAGACCCACGTAGTGGGTCACTCCGGAACCGCCGAAACCCGTGAGCATCCACGCGCTGCCGACCGCGACGTAGGCGGCGAGCGCCACGAACAGCCGATCGGCCCAGCGCGGTACGGCCGCGGGACGCACGGAGTGCGCGGATGTTGCTGGTGTGTCCACAGTGAGTTCGGTATGCCTGCGCCGCCCTTTTTTGCATGTGCGGCGACGGAACGAGTCGCCCGCGAAGCGCAATCTGCGGCACAATGCTCGCCCAGGCCACTGCAATTTACCCGGGCGTGACGCAGTTCTCGCAGGGCGCACCGCAGGAGGCAGCGCGTTCACATCCGCGCGCCTCGATGAGCGGAATACCCCCGCGGGAGGCGATGACGCCATCGCCGCAGCGGGGGCTTCGACTCGCGTCGGAGGCAGGCGTATCGTAGCGGCGTTCGGACGAGAGCACACCGCCCTGAACCTCGCAGTCGGCTTCATCGGTCTCGGCAACGTCGGCGGGGCGCTGGCGGGCAACCTAGTGCGCCACGGCGTGCGGCTGACGGTGCGCGATCTCGACCCGCAGCGCGTCGCCGCCCTGGTCGCGCGCGGCGCGCAGCACGCCGTCTCGCCGCGCGCGCTCGCCGAGGCGGTGGAAGTCGTGATCACCTGCCTGCCTTCCCCGGCCGTTTCGGCCGAGGTGATGGAGGCGCCGGACGGCGTGCTCGCCGGGCTCGGGCCGGGCAAGGTGTGGCTCGAGATGAGCACCACCGACGCGGCCGAGGCCCGGCGCCTCGCGGCGCTCGTCGAGGCCCGGGGCGGATCGGCGCTGGACTGCCCGGTCTCCGGCGGCTGCCACCGGGCCGCGACCGGCAACATCTCGATCTTCGCCGGCGGCAGCCGCGCGACCTTCGAGCGCGTGCTGCCGCTGCTCTCGATCCTCGGCCGGCGCATCCTGCATACCGGTCCGCTCGGATCCGCCTCGGTTCTCAAGGTGATCACCAACTACCTGTGCACGGTGCATCTGGCGGCACTCGCCGAGGCTCTCACGGTCGCCAGAGTCGCGGGCCTGGACCTCAACACCACCTACGAAGGCATCCGCATCTCCTCCGGCAACTCGTTCGTGCACGAGACCGAGTCGCAGGTCATCCTCAACGGCAGCCGCGACATCAACTTCACCATGGATCTCGTCGTCAAGGATGTCGGTCTGTTCGACGCTCTGGCGCGTGCGCACGGCGTGCCGCTCGAGCTCTCGCCGCTCGTGCTCGGCATTTTCCAGGATGGCGCCCGCCGCTACGGACCGCGCGAACACTCCCCGAACATCATCCGGCGCCTGGAAGACGCCTGCGGGGTGCGGGTTCTCGGCGAGGGCTTCCCCGCTCAGATCGTCGACGACGAACCCAAGGTGCCCGGTCTCGAAGTAGTGCCGAAGGGGCGCGCGGCGCCGGACCGCTAGGCGGCCCACCGCCCGCCGGGAATGAGCCGCCGCCCGCTCATCGAAGCGCGATCGATCGACTACGTGCCGCTCGCCGAGCGCCACGGCCGGGTCTGGCACCTCTGGCCGGTATGGTTCTCGGGCGATGCGCAGCTGGCGACGCTCGCGGTCGGCGTGCTGGGGATCACCCTCGGCGGCAACCTGCTGTGGAGCGCGGTTGCCGTGATCGCCGGCTGTCTGCTCGGCACCTTCTTCATGGCCTTCCACGCCACCCAGGGGCCGCAGCTCGGGCTGCCGCAGATGATCCAGTCACGCCCCCAGTTCGGCTATGCCGGCGCGCTGCTGGTATGGGCCGTGGCGCTCATCGCCTACATCGGCTTCAACGCCCTCAACCAGGTGCTCGCCGCCGAGACCGTGCACCAGCTCGCGGGCGCGGTGTCCGCCACCTCCCCGACCGTCGTGGTGCTGTTCGCACTGCTCGCGCTCGCCCTCGCCGTGGCGGGCTACGACAGGATCCACCTCGCGCAACGCGGCTTCGCCTATCTGATGATCGTGATTCTCACGGTGTTCTCGCTCGGTGCCGTGTTCGCGCTGAAGTTCCCGGCGTCGCAGTGGCAGCCCGGCGGCTTTCGCGCCGTGCCGTTCCTCGCGCAGCTGTTCGCCGCGGCCTCCTACCAGCTCAGCTGGTCGATCTACGTGTCGGATTACTCGCGCTACCTGCCGCGCGACGTCGGCGTGCGCGCGGCGTTCTGGTGGACCTACCTCGGAGCATTCATCGGCGGGGCCTGGATGATGCTGGTCGGCACGGTGGCGGCAGCGGCCGCCCCGCAGCTGGACGTGGCCGCGGCCATGGAGCACGCCGCCGACGCCGTGCTCCCCGGCCTGGGCCGGGTGCTGCTCGTCGGCGGATTGCTCGGGCTCGTCACCATCACGGCGCTCAACCTGTACGGCGCCTCGCTCACCTTGCTGAGTGTCGCCGACACGATACGGCCGCTGCGCCCGACGGTCGGCAAGCGCGTCGCGAGCCTGGTTGCGGCCTATCTCGCCGGTACGGTGCTGGCGCTGAACTCCTCGGGCCACTTCGTCGCCCGCTTCAACGATCTGCTGTCGCTGCTGCTGTACCTGTTCACGCCCTGGACCGCGATCAACCTGATCGACTTCTACGTCGTGCGCCGCGGCCACTACTCGATACGCGAGATCTTCAACGGCGCAGGCCTCTATGGGCGCTGGAACTGGCGCGGACTGCTCGCCTACGCGGTCGGCTTTGCGGTCATGGTCCCGTTCTTCGGCACCGAGGTGTACCGCGGACCCGTGGCGCGCGCGCTCGGCGGGGCCGACATCGCCATGCTGGTGGGACTACCGGTGGCAGCGGGCGTGTACCTGATCGCCTGCCGTTCGCTCGACCTCGAGAGCGAGCGGCGCCGGGCCGCCGCCGCGGACCTGGGGCTCGATGCGTGATGCGGCTCTCAGCGGCCGCGGGCCGCACCGACCGGCAGCGTCTCGAGCGCCTGCATGTCCGGCCCGCCGAACCCGGACGGATCGGCCAGGTAGTCGAGCGCCATGTCGAAGGCATCGTGTCCCCAGAACAGCTCCGGTCCGACGACCAGGGTCGGGACACCGAAAATGCCACGCGAGATGGCCCAGCTGGTGTTCTCGCGCAGCCGCTCCTTGATCTGCGGACTGCGCAGCGCGGCGCGTGCATCGGCCACTCCGAGCGCCTCCGCGAGCTCGCCGATCACCTTCGCGTCGGCGACGTCGCGGCCGTCGCGGAAGACCGCATCGAGCACCGCTCCGGCGGCCTTGCAGTCGCTGCCGGCGGCGATGATGAGGCGCAGCGCCGCGAGCGGATTGAAGGGGTGGGCGGGCGGCATGCGCATCGGCAAGCCGAGCTGACGCGCGCGCCACAGCGCGAAGCGGTAGGTGAAGCGCCGCTTGGAAGGGATTTCCGCCGGCCCGAGCTGGCCGAAGTGCGACAGGATCCCGGCGAGCAGCACCGGTACGCACTGCACGCGCACCCCGGAGGGCAGCCGCGCCAGATCGCGGAAGCCGAGGTAGGCGAACGGCGAGATGACGTCGAACACCCAGGAAACCGTGATGCGGCCCGGCATGTCACTCTCCCGCGACCCGCACCACGAGCTTGCCGAAGTTCTCCCCGCGCAGCAGTCCCATCAGGCCCTCGGGCGCCCGCTCGAGACCTTCGATCACCTGCTCGCGGTACTTGACGCTCCCGGCGCGCAGCCAGCGGGCCATGTCCTCGCGGAAGGCCGTCGCGCGGTCGTAGTGATCGAACACGATGAAGCCCTGGATCTTCACACGCCGGCGCAGCACCGTGGCGAGCAGCCCCGGGGTGCGGTCGACGCCTGGCGGCGGCTGGTCGAGGTTGTACCACGCGATCAGCCCGCACAGCGGCACACGCGCCCCGACATTGAGCAACGGCCAGACCGCCGCGAGCACCGCACCGCCGACACTCTCGAAGTACACATCGATGCCACGCGGACAGGCCGCGGCGAGCCGCTCGGGCAGATCCGCGGCGCGGTGATCGAGGCCGGCATCGAAGCCGAGCACCTCGACGGCGTGGCGGCACTTCTCCGCCCCGCCCGCGATGCCCACCACGCGACAGCCCTTGAGCCGCGCGATCTGACCGACGATCGAGCCCACCGCGCCGGTAGCCGCGGCCACCACCACCGTCTCGCCCGGCTGCGGCCGGCCGATGTCGAGCAACCCCACGTAGGCGGTGAGTCCCGGCATGCCGAGCACCCCGAGCGCGTACGAGGGCCGCGCCAGCGCCGGGTCGATGCGGGTCATGTCGCGTCCGTCTGATACGCCGTAGTCCTGCCAGCCGACGTTGGCGACCACCAACTCGCCGATCCGGAAGCCGGGAATGTTCGAGGCCTCCACCACGCTCACGGTCTGGCCCACCATCGGCGCGCCGACGGCAACCGGCGGCGCGTACGACGGGGCGTCGCTCATGCGGCCGCGCATGTAAGGGTCGAGCGACAGATAGCGCGTTCGCAGCAGCACTTCGCCGGCCCCCGGCGTCGGCACCGGGCCGTGCTCGAGGCGGAAATCCCCGGCGCTCGGCGCGCCGCGCGGCCGGCGCGCCAGCACGATGCGGCGGTTGACGCCCGGCGCCGCGCTCATGGCGCAAACTCCACGGCCACCCCGGGCGGCGCCGGCGACTCGGGCGGGATGAACAGGTCGGCGAGCAGCGGCGCGCCCGGCTCGACGCTGTAGCGGGCGAAGTCGCGCACCCCCGCCCCGTAGAGCACGCTGTCGTCGATGAAGAACTGGCCGCTGCACTCGCGCGCCGGACGGTTCAGGATCACGTGGGCGGCGTCCGCCACGATTTCCGGCCGGCGCGCACGGCGCAGCGCACCCGTGCCGCCGAGCAGAAATTCCACTGCGGCGGTGGCTATCAGGGTGCGCGGCCACAGCGAGTTGCAGGCGATGCCCGCGGCGCGATACTCCTCGGCCATGCCGAGCATGCACAGCGACATGCCGTACTTGGACAGCGAGTACGCCAGGTGCTGCGCGAACCATCGCGGCCGCAACTCGAGCGGCGGCGACAGGGTCAGCACGTGCGGATTGGCCGCGCGCCTGAGGTACGGCAGGCAGGCGCGCGTGGTGACGAAGGTGCCGCGGGCGTTGATCTGCTGGAGGAGATCGTAGCGGCGCATGTCGATCTGCTCGGTGGTGCCGAGATTGATCGCCGAGGCGTTGTTGACGCAGATATCGATGCCGCCGAACTTCTCGGCGCAGCGGCGCACGGCCGCGGCCACCATCTCCTCGTCGCGCACGTCCACCACCAGCGCGAGCGCCTGCCCGCCGGCGCGCCCGATCTCGGCGGCCGCGGTATGGATGGTGCCGGCGAGCTTCGGGTGCGGTGCGTCGGTCTTGGCCGCGATCGCCACGTTGGCGCCGTCGCGCGCCGCGCGCAGCGCGATCGCCAGCCCGATGCCGCGGCTCGCACCCGTTATAAAGAGTGTCTTGCCGGCGAGACTGGCGGGTGCGCCGTGTGTGGCCATGAATCGCGCGCCGCTCAGCCGCCGCTCCGCCCGCCCTTGAGCTCGACGCGGTTGCCCTCGGGATCCTCGATATATAAGGAGCGGCCTTCGCCCTCGGCACCGTAGCGCGCCGCGGCCTCACCGGCCGCGACGCCGTGCGACGCCAGGTGCGCCGTGAGCGAACGCTCGTCGAAGGGAGCGAGACTGAGGCAGAAGTGCTCGAGATTCGGCCCGCTACCACCCGCCGGCGCGGCGCGGGCTCCGAGCGGACCATCCGCGGTGACCAGATCGATCAGACTGCGGCCGGCGCGCAGCTGCGTCAGCCCGAGCTCACGCTGCTCGCGCTCGAGCGTGCAGCCGAGTACGTCGCGGTAGAAGGCGAGCGCGCGCGGGAGGTCGCGCACCCGCAGCACAATGTGATCGATACCGGTCACTTTGAAGTCCGGAGCATGAGCTGCCATCTATGCCTGCCCGCCGAGGATCGGCCGTGCGCGCGCCTCTGGCAATGTGCCGTCATCTTACTCGCCCCGGGCTGTGCCCCGGCCGCGGCGGATCGACGGCTATGATTTGCCGGCGTAATTCCCGGCCAGGTATTCGAGGATCGCTTGCGCCTCGGCATCCGAGATCGGCGCGCCGAAGCGCTCGCGCATCTTCTGGACGCTCTTCTGCCAGCCGGTGCGGTCCATGGCGGGCGCGTTGGCGGGGATATATTCGAGGCTGTGACACATGGCGCAGCGGCCCGCCGTGAGATCGCGCCCCGGCCCGTCCTTGAGCCGGATGGCCGCTTCCTCGTCGGGCGCCGCCCCCGCCACCGGCCCGCCGGCGACGACAAGGACCAGCGCCAGCAGCGGCGCGCCGCCCCTCACGCGACCTCCAGGGTGATGGTCTGCACGATGTTGTCGTGGTAGCCGGCGGGATTGAAGGTCAGACGGTCGGGCTGGGTGGCGCCGTTGCGGCTGCGGGCGCGCACCGCGAGCTCGAGTTTTCCGGCGGCCGCGGTATCGAGGCGGTACTGAAATTCGCGCCAGGCGAAGCGCCCGAGATCGCGCCCCAGCAGCGCGGCGTTCCAGCTCTTGCGCCCATCGGTCGAGACCTCCACGGCCTCGATGCCGGCGCCGCCGTCCCACGCCTTGCCGGCGAGCTCGACGTGCCGGCCGCGCTTCACGCGCTCGCCCGGGACATGGCTGGTGATGAGCGAGTTCACCAGCATCTCGGTGATCGGGGTCGTCTCGGGCGTCTCCTGGGTAGCAAAGCGCGTGCCGGGGAATGCCCCGGTCGGAATCCGGTAGGCGCTCTTCATCCAGAAGCCGTCGAACGGCTGATTCTCGATACGGACCTCGGTGAGGTGCTTCACCCAGTAGGTGCCGGTCCAGCCGGGCACCACCAGGCGCGCCGGCGCGCCGTTCCAGTGCGGCAGCGGCTCGCCGTTCATCTCGAATGCGATCAGGGTGTTCTCATCGAGCGCGCGCTCGATGGGAATGCTCTTGAGGAAATCCGGAGTGGCGGGCAGCACCGGCATGTCGGCGCCGTTGAACACCACCTCGATCGCGCCGGCGGCGACGCCCGCCCTGTTGAGCACGTCGCGCAGCCGCACGCCGGTCCAGCGGGCGTTGCCCATCGCCCCGTTGCCCCATTGCACGCCGGGCACCCGCGGCGAGAACAGGCCGCGGCGGTTTCCGGAGCACTGGTTGACCGCAGCCACGGTCACCCGTGCGTAATCGCGCCTGAGATTGCGCAGCGTGAGCACCAGCGGCGTCTGCGCGGCGCTGCCGCCGACCTTCAGCCGCCAGGTGTCGGCGTCGACTTCGGGAATCACCGCCAGGTGGTAGCGTACGAAGAACGTATCGTTGCGCGTGAACGCCGGCACCAGGTCGGCGAGCGGCGTCTCGTAGTTGGGCGGGCGGAACGCGTGGCGGATCAGCGGTTTCTTGCCGGGCAGGGTGCCGAGGGGATCGGCGCCGGCGACCGCGGCGGCGTGCGCCGTCGCGCCACTGCGGCCGACATCCCCGAGCAGCCAGCCGCCGGCCGCCGCCAGCAACAAGTCGCGCCGTGTCGCCATGCTTCCCCGCGCTGAGATTTGCGCCCGCCGCGCGAGAATACCCCAATCCCGGCGGCGATGGCACAGGCCGCGGCGCGGAGCGCGCCGGCCGATGAGCGGCGGACGTAGTACGCTTGCGGGGCATGAACCGACGGATCGTGCGCCTCCTGTGTCCCGCGCTGCTGGCCGCCGCACCCGCCTCGCCGGCGCACGCGGACTGGATGGACCGCACCGAGGCGATCATGGGGACCCGGGTGTACGTCGAGCTGTGGGCCGACGATCCGGCGAAGGGCAAGGCGGCCATCGATGCGGTGATGAATGAGATGCGGCGCATCGACGCGCTCATGAGCCACTACAAGCCCGACAGCGAGCTGTCGCGCATCAACCAGCATGCGGCGCTCGAGCCGGTGCCGGTCGATCGCGAGCTCTATGACCTCATCAAGCTGTCGACGCATTTCTCCGAGATCACCGACGGCGCCTTCGACATCACCTACGCGAGCGTCGGCTATCTCTACAACTATCCCCTGCATGTCCATCCCACCGAGGCCGAGATCAAGGCCGCCCTGCCGGCGGTCAACTGGCGCCACCTCGAATTCGACGACGCCCGTCACTCCATACGGTTCGCGCGCCCCGGCATGCGCATCGATCTGGGGGGCATCGGCAAGGGTTATGCGGTCGACCGCGGCGTCGCCATCCTCCGGGCGCGCAGCATCCGCCACGCCATCGTCACTGCCGGCGGCGACAGCCGCCTCATCGGCGATCACATGGGACGGCCGTGGCTGGTCGCCATCCGCCATCCCGACGACCCGGGCAAGGTGGTCACGCGCCTTCCGCTCTCGGACACCGCGATCTCGACCTCGGGCGACTACGAGCGCTACTTCGACGAAAACGGCGTGCGCTACCACCACATCATCGATCCGCGCACCGGGCACTCCGCCTCCAGGGTGCGCAGCGCCACCATTCTCGGCCCGACCGCAACCGGGACCGACGGCATGTCCAAGACCGCGTTCGTGCTCGGACCGGAGAAGGCGCTCGAGATCATCAACCGCATGCCCGAGTACGACGCGGTGTTCGTGTGCCCGGACGGCCGGGTGCTCTACTCGAACGGGCTGAGGCCACCAGCCCCGAGGCCGGCGGGCGCCGCGCCTGCCAGGCAGCCTCAGGGCGCAGGGGATTCAGGGCGCTGAGCCACCCTGCACTATTGCGCCGCGCCTCCGTGCCCGAGCTTCAGCAGCGCGTCCACTTCCTGCTCCGCGGCGAGCCAGTCGGCGAGGTCTCCGCCGGGCGCGAAGCCGCGCCGCTCGGCCCGCAGGTATGCCGACTCGGCGATCATCGCCCGGCGGCTCTCGGCAGACACCGGCACCGGTCGCGCCGGCGCCGCCGGCTTCCCGCGTGCACTCTGTGCCCGCGCAGCCGGACCGCTACGGGTACCGGCGGCGACGGGGCTCGAAGTCTCATCGGAACGACGTGCGGCCATCCTCTCCTCCTTTGCAATCCCTGCAGCCCCCGGGGTGGGAGTGATCACTCTGCGACGGTGCGGCGCGCAGATGCAAGCCCTCGGGAGCCGATCCTCGCGCATGCGCGCGCGGACGCCGCCCCGCGCAGCGCAGTGCGCCGCTCACGCTCCGGCTGCTTCCGGGGACGCCCTCAGGGAGAGCGGCGCACGGGCGGCGCCGCCCCGGTACGCGCCGGGCGACGGGGACGGGCGGCACCGCGCAGTCCCGTGCCGTCGGCACCGCGCTTGACCCCCGGAGCCGGGCGGCCCGCCGCCTCGGAGGTCGCCTCGCGGGCGAGCTCGAGACTCAGCAGATATTTGCGAAAGCGGGCCCCGAGTGCCGGGTGGCCGAGGGCGTACTCGACGGTCGCCTGCAGGTAGCCGAGCTTGTTGCCGCAGTCGTAGCGCTTGCCGCTGAAGCGATAGGCGTACACCGCCTCCTCGCGCATGAGTCCCGCGATGCCGTCGGTGAGCTGGATCTCGCCGCCCGCGCCGTGCCTCACTCTTTCCAGGTGCTCGAAGATGGCCGGCGTGAGCACGTAGCGCCCGACGACCGCGAGGTTCGAGGGGGCCGCCGAGGGCTTGGGCTTCTCGACGATGCTGCGCACGCGGCTGGTGAGCGCCTTGTCGGCCTCCACCGCGACGATGCCGTACTTCTCGGTGTCCTGGCGGCGAACCACCTCCACCGCGAGCACGCTGGCGCGCTTGGCCTCGTAGACCCGCGCCATCTGCCCGAGACAGCCCTCTTCGCCCCTGATCAGGTCGTCCGCGAGGTGCACGAAGAAGGGCTCGGCGCCCACCGCGGGCTGGGCGCACAGCACCGCGTGTCCGAGACCGAGCGGCGCAGGCTGGCGGATGTAGATGCACGAGGCGTAGGACGGCAGCACGCTGCGCAGCTGCTTCAGCAGGTCGCTGCGGCCCTGGGCGTGCAGCAGGTGCTCGAGCTCCTGGTCGGAGTCGAAATGGTCCTCGATGGCGCGCTTGGCCGCGCCGGTGATGAACACCAGCCGCCGCGCGCCCGCATCGAGCGCTTCCTCGACCGCGTACTGGATCAGCGGCTTGTCGACCACCGGGAGCATTTCCTTGGGGCTCGCCTTGGTCGCCGGCAGGAAGCGCGTGCCGCGTCCCGCGACCGGAAACACGGCGGTGCGGATCAGCGCCCTGGAGCTGGCTTTCATCGCGGAGTCATTCAGGTCGGATGGACACTCTGGTCGGCGCGCTCGGCCCACTTGAAGACCGCCGGACGCAGGCTGTCCCACGAGCGGCATTTCGGGCAGCGCCAGTACCAACCGACGCTGTTGAGGCCGCAGTCCTCGCACTGGTAACGGCCACCGGCATCGCCCATGCGGGTGAGCAGCGCACTCAGCGAGGTCGCATCGGCGAGCGACTGCACTCCGGCGCCGAGCTCGCCGGCGATTCCCGGCAGGCGCGCCACCTCGCCGGCCGGAACCGCAGTGGCGAGCAGCCAGGCGAGCTGGCGCGGACTCACGCGCCCGCTCTGGCGCAGCCGCCGCGGCAACTCCTCGAGCACCTCCGGGCTGCCGCTCGCCGCGGCAATGCGCAGCAGCGGCGGAATCACCTCGAGCGCCAGGCCCGGGGACATCTCCAGCGCCTTGAGGTAGAGCAGCAGCGCTCCCTTGGCATCGCCGGCGCTCTCGGCGATGCGCGCCGTGAGGATATCGGCCCGCGGCAGCTCGGCCTGGTGCGTGCGCGCCTGCCGCAGCAGCGTCCGGGCGCGCTCGGGGTCGCCCTGCACCAGCGCCTGCTCGGCGAGCTCGCACAGGTAGTGCGCGGCGACGCGGCGCCGCTCGAGTTGCACGCTCCCCGGGAGCTCATGGAATATCTTGAGTGCCTTGGCCCAGTCTCCCTGCGACTCGTAGATGCGCTCGAGGTGATCGAGCGCGGCGCTGCGGTACTCGCGCGAGGCGCTGAGCTCCTCCAGCACCCGCTCGGCGCGATCCTGCAGTCCCGCGCTCAGATAATCGAGCGCCAGCTCGAATGCCGCCTTGTCGCGCAGCCGCGCGCCGCCGTGGTCGCGCAGCCGCGAATGAATGGCGATCGCGCGATCGACTTCGCCGCGGCGGCGGAACAGGCTCCCCAGGGCAAACTGGATCTCGGCGGCGTCGCCGTCGGCCTCGGCCATGCGGGCGAAGATCTCGGCCGCGTGGTCGAAGCGGTCATTGATGAGGTGATCGAGACCGACGTAGTAGTCGCGCGGCAGGCGCACGGTGTGCGCGGCGCCCTTGCGGCGCCCGAGAAACCAGGCCGCCGCTCCGACCAGGATGAAGGCGAGCGCGAGCAGCAGCGGAGGCAGCTCGAACACGCGCGCTCAGTCGCGGATCGGCCGGCCGGCGCCGTCGTTCACCCGTTCGCGCAGGTCCTTGCCGGGCTTGAAGTGCGGCACGTGCTTGCCCGAGAGCGCCACCGCCTCGCCGGTCTTGGGGTTGCGGCCCTGCCGCGGCGGCCGGAAATGCAGCGAGAAGCTGCCGAAGCCGCGGATCTCGATACGCTCTCCCTGCGAGAGCGCATCGCTCATGATCTCCAGAATCTGCTTCAGCGCGAGCTCGACGTCCTTCGCCGGCAGGTGCTTCTGCTTGGCGGTGATGATCTCGATGAGTTCCGACTTCGTCATGGCGCTTCAGTCGCCGCGCTCGCCCGAGCCTCCGATGTGCTCCTTGAGCAGCTCCCCGAGGCTGGTGCCGCTCGGTGCGGTCTCGGAGCGGTAGCTCTGCACCGCTTCCGCCTCGTCGTGGGCCTCCTTGGCCTTGATCGACAGCGAGATGGTGCGCGATTTGCGGTCGACGCCGGTGAACTTGGCCTCCACCGCGTCGCCGACCTTGAGCACCGCGCGCGCGTCCTCGACGCGATCGCGCCCGAGCTCGGAGGCGCGCAGCTGCCCTTCGATGCCGTTACCGAGGTCGATGACGGCCCCGCGGGCGTCGACTTCCTTCACCACACCCCTGACGATCGTGCCCTTGGGGTTGTCGGCGATGTAGGCCGAGAAGGGATCCTTGGCGAGCTGCTTGATACCGAGCGAGATGCGCTCGCGCTCCGGATCGATCGACAGCACCATCGCCTCGATCTGCTGGGCCTTCTGGTAGTTGCGCACCGCCTCCTCGCCCGGCTGGTCCCAGGAGATGTCCGAGAGGTGCACCAGGCCGTCGATGTTGCCCGGCAGCCCGATGAAGATGCCGAAGTCGGTGATCGACTTGACCTGTCCCGTGACCCGGTCGCCGCGGTTGTAGTTCTCGGCGAACTCCTTCCACGGGTTCGCCTGGCACTGCTTGAGTCCGAGCGATATGCGGCGGCGCTCCTCGTCGACGTCGAGCACCATCACCTCGACTTCCTGCCCGGTGTGCACCACCTTGGCCGGGTTGACGTTCTTGTTGGTCCAGTCCATCTCCGAGACGTGCACCAGGCCCTCGACGCCGTCCTCGATCTCGACGAACGCGCCGTAGTCGGCGATGTTGGTGACCTTGCCGAACACCCGGGTGCCCGGCGGATAGCGCCGCCCGATGTTCTCCCAGGGGTCGGCACCGAGCTGCTTCAGCCCCAGGCTGACCCGCGAGCGCTCGCGGTCGAACTTGAGGATGCGCACCTCGACCTCGTCGCCCACCTTGACGACCTCGGAGGGGTGCTTGACGCGCTTCCATGCCATGTCGGTGATGTGCAGCAGGCCGTCGATGCCGCCGAGATCGACGAACGCGCCGTAGTCGGTGAGGTTCTTCACGGTGCCGCGCACCACGGCGCCTTCCTGCAGGTTGTCCATGAGCGCGCTGCGCTCGGCGGAGAACTCCTGCTCGACCACGGCGCGGCGTGACACCACCACGTTGTTGCGCTTCTGGTCGAGCTTGATGACCTTGAACTCGAGCGGCTTGCCTTCCAGGTACGAGGTATCGCGCACCGGGCGCACGTCGACCAGCGAGCCCGGCAGGAAGGCGCGCACGTTCTCGATCTCCACCGTGAAACCGCCCTTGACGCGGCCGGTGATGACCCCGGTGACGATCTCGGACTTGTTGAACGCCTCCTCGAGGCGCGTCCAGGTGCGTGCGCGCTTGGCCTTCTCGCGCGACAGGCGCGTCTCGCCGGTGCCGTCCTCGACCGAGTCGAGCGCGACCTCCACCTCGTCGCCGGCCTTGACCTCGACCTCGCCGCGCTCGTTCTTGAACTGCTCGAGCGGAATGACCGCTTCGGACTTGAGGCCTACGTTGACGATGACGACGTCGCTGGTGACGTCCACGACGAGCCCGGTGAGGATCATCCCGGGGCGGATGCGCTGGTTCGCGAGACTCTGCTCGAAGAGCTGGGCAAAACTTTCCGTCATACCTTCACTTCGCACGCCCGTGGCGTGCCGCCGCTGGGCCCGACCGTCCTGCGGCCCAGGAAAATTCACACCGGCGCCGGCATCTTCGCAGGCGCCTACCCTCCCCTGACGCGCACGAGCCCGAGCGGTCGCCCGGCGGCTCAGGGCCACAGCTGGCGGGCGGCCCCGAGCTCCAGCACCCTGCCGACGACCGCCCCGATGGTGAGCCCGGTCGAGTCGATCACGCAGGCATCGGGCGCCGGCTTCAGCGGGGCGACCCGGCGGGTTTGATCCCTCAGGTCCCGCTCGGCTATCTCGCGCGAAAGGGCGGCAAGGCTAACATCGGACCCCTTGTCTTTCAACTGCTTATGCCGCCGGAGAGCCCGTTCTTCGGGGGTAGCGGTCAGGAAGATCTTCAGCGGCGCCCCCGGGAAGACCACGGTGCCCATATCGCGGCCGTCGGCCACCAGCCCCGGGGCTCGGGCGAAGGCCCGCTGGCGGGCGAGCAGCGCACTTCGCACCGGCGGCCAGGCCGCCACCCGCGAGGCCCCGGCACCGGCGGTCTCGGAGCGGATCTCCCCGGTCACGTCGCGCCCGTCGAGGCGCACCTCCTCGCTCCCGTCGGGCCGGGAGCCGAACGCGACGTCCATGGTGCGCGCGAGCCGGGCGTGGCGCCCGATGTCGTCGGGAGCCACCCCGGCGCGCAGGCCGGCGAGCGCCACCAGACGGTAGAGCGCGCCGCTGTCGAGCAGGTGCCAGCCGGCGTGGCGCGCGACCGCGCGGCTCACCGTTCCCTTGCCCGAGCCGCTCGGGCCGTCGATGGTGACGATGGGACAGGTCGGGGGGCCGGACATCGGGACGGCAAGGCTCGGTCAGAGCGCCTCGATCCGCAAGCCGGCCGCGCGCGCCGTGGACACGAAGCCCGGAAACGAGGTCGCGACATTGTCGACATCGAGGATCTCGAGCGCGGCGCTCGCGCGCAGAGCCGCGACCGCAAAAGCCATCGCGATCCGGTGATCGCCGCGGCTGTCGATGGTGCCGCCGCCGAGACCCTCGGCGCCGCGGATCCACAGGCCATCGGGCAGCAACTGGTGCTCGACGCCGAGGATGCCGAGTCCTTCGGCCATCGCTGCCAGCCGGTCGCTCTCCTTGACGCGCAGCTCGAGCGCGCCGCGCACCAGGGTCTCGCCGCTCGCACAGGCGGCGGCGATGAAGAACGCCGGGAACTCGTCGATCGACAGCGGTACCTCCGCCTCGGGGACGGTGATGCCGCGCAGCGCGCTGCGGTGCACCTCGATGTCAGCCACCGGCTCGCAGTCGTCCGCGGCGTCTGCGTGCGCGCCGCGCGGGTGGATGCGGATGTCGGCCCCCATGCGGCGCAGCAGCTCGAGCAGCCCGGTGCGCGTCGGATTCACGCCGACGTCGGTGAGCGTGAGTCCGCGCTCCGCGGCGAGGCACCCGGCCACGATCAGGAACGCCGCCGAGGAGAAGTCCGCCGGCACGGCGAGGGCGGTGCCGCGCAGCGTCTGGCCGCCGTCGAGGGCGAGCGTGCGCCCCTCGCGCTCGAGCCGGGCGCCGAAGGCGGCGAGCATCCGCTCGGTGTGGTCGCGCGAGGGTGCGGGCTCGGTCACCCGGGTGCGTCCGGTGGCCCACAGTCCCGCGAGCAGCACCGCCGACTTCACCTGCGCGCTCGCCACCGGCAGGCTGTAATGAATGGCGCGCAGATGCGGCGTGCCGCGGATCTCCACCGGCGGACGGCCGTCGCGGGTGCGGATC
>DASSQU010000362.1:0-2239 GCA_035702325.1 Steroidobacteraceae bacterium | reverse complement strand
CCGCGCGCCGGCCGGCGGCCGCCTCAGTGCGGGCTGCTGCCACGGAAATCCTCCACCACCGGTGCCGCGAGCGGCTTGCCGTCCAGCCAGGCCGCGCCGGCGTGCCAGGCCAGGCGCCCCTGCGCGTACCAGCCGAGCGCCCGCGGGTAGATCACGTGCTCGCTCGCCAGCACGCGCGCCGCAAGGCTCGCCTCGGTGTCCTCCGGCCCGACCGCGATGCGCGACTGCAGCACCGTTGGACCGGCGTCGAGCTCGGCGGTGACGAAGTGCACGCTGGCGCCGTGCACCCGGTCGCCGGCCGCGAGCACCTGCCGATGGGTGTCGAGGCCGCGGTACTTCGGCAGCAGTGAGGGGTGGATGTTGAACATCCGGCCGAGATAGCCGGCGACGAAGTCGCCCGAGAGCACCCGCATGAAGCCGGCGAGCGCCACCGCGTCCGGACGATATTCCCCGAGCGCCGCTGCAAGCGCGCGCTCGGCAGCCGTGCCCCCGGCCGCGCGCGGCACGCTCACCGTCGCCAGGCCGAGCTCGCGGGCGCGCGCGAGCCCCTCGGCCTCGGGGCGGTCGGAGATCACCACCGCGACCCGCGCCGCGAGCGTGCCCGCGGCGCAGGCGCGGGCGATTGCGCTCATGTTGGAGCCACGCCCGGAGATCAGGATGGCGAGCGTGATGGGCTGCGCGGCGCTCATTCGCGGATCACGACGCCGCGCCCGCCGGCGCGGATCTCGCCGATGACCCGCGCATTCTCGCCGCGCGCGCCGAGCAGCTCCACCGCGGCCGCGGCATGCGCGGGCGGCACGATGACCACCATGCCGATGCCGCAGTTGAAGGTGCGGTACATCTCCCGGGCCTCGATGCGCCCGGTGCGCTGCAGCCACTCGAATACCGGATCGCGATGCCAGCGCGCGCGCTCGAGCACCGCCTCGAGCCCCGCGGGCAGCACCCGCGGGATGTTGTCGGTGAGACCGCCGCCGGTGATGTGCGCCAGCGCGTGCACCGGCAGCGTGCGCAGCAGGGCGAGCAGCGGCTGCACGTAGATGCGCGTCGGCGCTAGCAGCCGCTCGAGGAGCGGGCGGCCGTCGGGCAGGGTCTGCGGGCCGTCGCCGGCGGAGGCGAGCAGCTTGCGGATCAGCGCGTAGCCGTTGGCATGCGGCCCCGAGGAGGCGAGCCCGATGACCGCATCGCCCGCGGCGGTGCGCGCGCCGTCGATGATCGCATCCTTCTCCACCACGCCGACGCAGAAGCCGGCGAGGTCGTAGTCCTCGCCGTGGTACATGCCGGGCATCTCCGCCGTCTCGCCGCCGACCAGCGCCGCGCCCGCCTGCACGCAGCCCTCGACGATGCCGCGCACCACGGCCTCGGCCACCTCCACGCGCAGCTTGCCGGTGGCGTAGTAGTCGAGGAAGAACAGCGGCTCGGCCCCCTGCACCACCACATCGTTGGCGCACATGGCCACCAGGTCGATGCCGATGGTGTCGTGGCGGCCGCTGTCGATCGCGAGGCGCAGCTTGGTGCCCACACCGTCGGTGCCCGACACCAGCACCGGGTGCCGGTAACCGGCCGGCAGCTCGACCAGCGCGCCGAAGCCGCCGATGCCGGCGAGCACCTCGCGGCGTTGCGTGCGGCCGACCAGCGGCTTGATGCGCTCGACCAGCTCGTCGCCGGCGTCGATGTCGACGCCCGCATCACGATAGGTAATGCCAGGGGGCTCGGGCATAAGGTTCTTGAATGGAGCCGGCGGGGTCCGCGCCGGCGCGTATGGTATTGTACATTCCGCCCAACTCCCGCGTGTGCGATCTGAAGACCATGCGCCGACTCCCTGTCTGTCTGCTCGCGCTGTGCTGCCTGCTGCCGCCGCCCTCCTGGGCTTCGCGGCCGGTGCGCGTCTACGAGGTCGACCTCGACGCGCAGTCGCCCACCGCGGTGCAGGATGCGATGCGCGAGGCATTGGTGCGCGCCACGGGTCGGCGCGAGGCGGCCGACGATCCGGGGCTTGCGAGCGTGGTGGCCGACGCTTCCCGCTACGTGCAGAACTATGCCTCGGGTCCGCGCGGCGAGCCGCAGGTGATCTTCGACGGCGCCGCGGTCGCGCGCGCCATCGCCGCGGCCGGCCGCAGTCTGTGGGATCGCGCCCGGCCTTTCACGCTGGTCGTGTTGTATCCGCCGCCCGAGCGGGCCGACGCCGAAGCGCAGCGCGCGGCGCTCGAGCGTGCGGCCAGCGCGCGCGGCCTGCCGATCA
>DASSQU010000361.1:0-7881 GCA_035702325.1 Steroidobacteraceae bacterium | reverse complement strand
AGACGGGCAGCGCCTCGACGCTCGACATCATCCGCAGCATCAAGGAGCGGCTGCCCGGGATCCGCGCCGCGCTGCCGCCCGGCTTCAAGGTGGACCTGGTGGGCGATCAGTCGCTGTTCGTGCGCGCCGCCATCACGGGCGTGGTGCGCGAGGCGGTGATCGCCGCGGCGCTCACCGCCCTCATGATTCTGCTGTTCCTCGGCAGCTGGCGCAGCACCTTCATCATCGCCATCTCGATCCCGCTGTCGATCCTCGCCTCCATCGCCTGCCTGGCGGCGCTCGGCGAGACCATCAACATCATGACGCTCGGCGGACTCGCGCTCGCGGTCGGCATCCTGGTGGACGACGCCACCGTCACCATCGAGAACATGAACTGGCACCTCGAGCGCGGCGAGGACGTGGAGACGGCGATTCTCAATGGTGCGCACGAGATCGCCCTGCCCGCCTTCGTCTCGACGCTCGCCATCTGCATCGTGTTCGTGCCGATGTTCATGCTGGCGGGCATCGCCCGCTACCTCTTCGTCCCGCTTGCCGAGGCGGTGGTGTTCGCCATGCTCGCCTCCTACCTGCTGTCGCGCACCCTGGTGCCGACGCTCGCCAAGTACTGGCTGCGCCATCAGGCGCCGCATCCGGCCGAGCATTCCGCCAATCCGCTGGCCCACATAGCCGCCGGCTTCGAGCACTGGTTCGCGCGGGTACGGGGGCAGTACCGCGCGCTGCTCGAGCGCTCGCTCGCCGCCGGCAGGCGCTTTGCGCTGCCCTTCCTCGCAGCGATGGCCGCAACCGCGCTGCTCGCCTTTCCCTTCGGCCGCTACCTGCCCGGCCTCGGGCAGGACTTCTTCCCGAGCGTCGATGCCGGCGAGATCAAGCTGCACCTGCGCGGCCCGACCGGCATCCGCATCGACGAGACCGCGGCGCTCTGCGACCGGGTGGAGGCCACCATCCGCCAGCTCATCCCGGCGAGCGAGCTCGTCACGGTGGTCGACAACATCGGCGTGCCCTACAGCGGCATCAACCTGTCCTACTCCACCTCGGCTCCGGTCGGCCCCGGCGACGCCGACATCTTCGTGACGCTGAAAGCCGGGCACCGGCCGACGGCTGAATACACGCAGGCGCTGCGCGCGCGCCTCACCCACGACTACCCGGGCACGAGCTTCGCCTTCCCGCCGGCGGACATGGTGACGCAGATTCTCAACTTCGGCCTGCCCGCTCCGCTCGACGTGCAGATCTCGGGTTTCGACCTCGAGGCCAACCGCCGCTACGCCAACGCCCTGCTCGAGCGCATGCACGGCATCGCGGGCGCGGTGGACCTGCGCATCCAGCAGGCCTACGACTACCCGCAGATCAACGTCGACGTCGACCGCAGCAAGGCGGCACTGTTCGGGCTCACCGAGCAGGACGTGGCGTCGAATCTGCTGGTGTCGCTCTCGGGGAGCTTCCAGACCTCGCCCTCGTTCTGGATCGATCCCGCGACCGGCACGCAGTACAGCGTGGCGGCGCAGACCCCCCAGTTCCGCCTCGCCTCGATCCAGGACCTCGCCACCACGCCGATCACCGGCGGCAACGGCGCCTCGCAGCTGCTCGCCAACCTCGCGAGCTTCCATCGCAGCGTGGCGCCGGCGGTGGTGAGCCACTACAACGCCACGCCGGTCATCGACATCTACGGTGCGGTCGCCGGGACCGACCTCGGCTTCATCGCCGCACAGATCGACCGGCTGGTCGCGGCCACCCGGCACGAGCTGCCGCGCGGCTCGCACGTGACGGTCCGCGGCCAGGTGAAGACCATGACCGATTCCTTCGCCGGCCTGCTGCTCGGGCTCGCCGCCGCCATCGTGCTCGTGTACCTGCTGATCGTCGTCAACTTCCAGTCGTGGCTCGACCCGTTCATCATCATCACCGCGCGGCCGGCGGCGCTCGCCGGCATCGTGTGGATGCTGTTCCTCACTCACACGCCGGTCAGCGTGCCGGCGCTCACCGGGGCGATCATGTGCATGGGCGTCGCGACCGCCAACAGCGTGCTGGTCATCAGCTTCGCCCGCGAGCGCATGAACGCCGGCGACGATGCGCTGCACGCGGCGCTGCAGGCCGGCGTCACCCGCTTCCGCCCGGTGCTGATGACCGCGCTCGCCATGATCATCGGCATGCTGCCGATGGCGCTCGGCCTCGGCGAGGGCGGCGAGGAGAACGCCCCGCTCGGGCGCGCGGTGATCGGCGGGCTGGTGTTCGCCACGGTGGCGACGCTGTTTTTCGTGCCGACCGTGTTCGCCCTGATCCACGGCCGCACGCGGGCGGCGGCGCTGCCCGGAGCCACCCATGCCTGAGCCCGGGCAGCCGGCCCCCGCACCGCCCGCGGACGCCGCGGTGCGGCGTTACGTGCTCCTCCTCGCCGTGCTCGCGGTCGCGCTCGCCGTGTGGGGCATCCTGAGCCGCCTGAGCGCCCGCAACGCCCTCGAGCGGGCGGCGGCGGAGGCTGCCGTGCTCAACGTCGTGACGGTGACCCCGAGCCGCGGGCCCGCGGCCGACACGCTGGTGCTGCCCGGCACCGTGCAGGCCTTCTACGAGGCGCCGATCTACGCGCGCACCAACGGCTACCTGCGCGCCTGGTACACCGACATCGGCGCGAGCGTGAAGAAGGGCCAGCTGCTGGCCCTGATCGACACGCCGGAGGTCGATCAGCAGCTGCACCAGGCCGAGGCCGATCTCGCCACCGCCCAGGCCAACTACGAGCTCGCCCGCACCACCAACGAGCGCTGGCAGGGATTGCTCGCCACGCAGTCGGTGTCGCAGCAGGATGCCGACCAGCGCGCCGGCGATGCCGCCGCGAAGGCCGCGGCGCGCCAGTCGGCCGCCGCCAACCTGGCGCGGCTGCGCGAGCTCGAGTCCTTCAAGCGCGTGGTGGCGCCCTTCGCCGGCGTCGTCACCCAGCGCAACACCGATGTCGGCGCACTGATCAACGCGGGCGAGACGCCGGGCAGCGCGCTGTTTCGCGTGGCGGACACCCACCGGCTGCGGATCTACGTGTCCGTGCCGCAGAGCTATGCCGCCGCGGTGCACCCCGGACTCGCCGCCGAGCTCGACTTCGCCGACCGGCCCGGGCGGCACTACCGCGCGGAGGTGGCCTTCACCGCCCGCGCGCTCGATGCGAGCTCGCGCACCCTGCAGGTCGAGCTGCAGATCGACAATGCCGCCGGCGAGCTCCTGCCGGGCTCCTATGCCGAGGTGCATTTCAGCTTTCCGGCGAGCGCCAACACGCTGCGGGTGCCGGTGAACACCGTGCTGTTCCGCGCCCAGGGCCTGCTCGTGGCGGTGGTCGACGCCGCCGGCCGGGTACACCTGCGGCCGATCACCGAAGGGCGGGATTTCGGCACCCAGGTCGAAGTGCTGGCGGGCGTCACCGAGGCAGACGCGCTCATACTCAACCCGCCGGATTCGATCACCGAGGGTGCGCTGGTGCGGGTGGTCGCCTCCCCTGCTCCGGCGCCCGGCGCTGCGGCCGGACACGGCGGATGAGGAGCGACGCGCCGCTCGCTGCCACCGCAGCTCTCGGCTGCGTGCTCACCGGCTGCGCGCTCGGCGGCTGCTCGCTCGCACCGCGTTATGAGCGTCCCGCGACCGCATCTGCGGGCCCGGCGTACCGCGAGCTGCGCGACTGGAAGGTCGCTACCCCCTCGGACAATGTGGCGCGCGGGCTGTGGTGGAGCATGTTCCACGATGAGCAGCTCGACGCTCTGGAAGCCGAAGCGACACTCGGGAACCAGAGCCTGAGCGCCGCCCTCGCCCGCCTCGAGCAGGCCCGTGCCCAGACCCGCATCGCCCGCGCCGCCTGGCTGCCGGCGCTCGGGGCGAATGCGAGCGCGACCCGCGCGCGCGCCTCCGGGAACGCGCCCAACTTCCCGCCCGGTGCGCAGCCCATCACCAACGACTTCACGGTCGGCGGCGATCTCGGCTACGAGATCGATCTGTTCGGGCGCATCCGCAGCACCGTGGCGAGCGCGCGCGCCTCGCAGGCGGCGAGCGGCGGGGATGCCGCCGTGCTCTCCTTAAGCGTGCACGCCGAGCTCGCCAGCGACTATTTCGCGCTGCGCGGACTCGATGCGCAGCAGAAGCTCCTCGACCAGACCGTGGCCGATTACGCCCACGCGCTCGAGCTGACGCAGAACCTCTACCACGGGGGCGCCGCGGCGCTCGCCGACGTCGACGAGGCCGAGGCCCAGCTCGAGACCGCGCGCACCCAGGCGGAAGACACGCGGCTGCGCCGGGCGCAGACCGAGCACGCGATCGCGGTCCTGATCGGCCGTCCAGCCACCGATTTTCACCTCGAGGCGCGCCCGCTGCCCGCGGAGCTCCCGATCCCGTCGGTGGACCCCGGCCTGCCCTCGGAGCTCCTTGAGCGCCGGCCGGACGTCGCCGCCGCCGAGCGGCGCGTGGCGGCCGCCAACGCGGCGATCGGCGTCGCGCGCGCGGCTTACTTCCCGGTCTTCACGCTGCAGGCCACCGCCGGCTTGCAGAGCGCTTCGAGCTCGAACTGGCTGACGGCGCCGAGTGAGTTCTGGTCGGTCGGGCCGCAGGCGGTACTCACGCTCTTCGACGCCGGCCTGCATGCCGCGCAGTCGGCCGCGGCACACGCCGCCTACGCCGAGCAGGTGGCGAACTACCGCGGCACGGTGCTCACCGCATACCGTGAAGTCGAGGACAACCTGGCGGCGCTGCGGCAGCTCGAGCGCGAGAGCGTCAGTCAGGCCGCGGCGGTGAGCGCGGCCCAGGGCGCGCTCGACCAGGCGAACCACCGCTACCGGGGCGGCATCGTCACCTACCTCGAGGTCGTGTCGACGGAAAACGCTGCACTCGCCGCGCGCCTCGCGGCAGTCGACATCGAGACCCGGCGCCTCGGCGCCACCGTGCTGCTGGTGCGCGCCCTCGGCGGCGACTGGCGCTCCGAGCGCGCGGCTTACCTGAGATAAGCGCGCACCACGTCGATCAGGTGCCGGGCGCCACGGGCGCGCTCGCGGTCGCGATCGCGCGTCGGGTCGGATACGTGCAGGCGGATGTGATCCTCCAGGAGCTCCGCCATCAGGCTGTTGGCGGCGCCGCGCACCGAGACCGTGAGCTGCATCACCTTGGCGCAGTCGGCATCGCCGTCCAGCGCCCGCTCGATCGCGTCGACCTGGCCGCGCAGCCGGCGCACACGCTGCAGCAGCCGGGTCTTTTCCTGGATCGTGTGGCCCATGTGTCCGGCACCTCCCGGAGCCCTATAGGGTGGGGGGTATAGTATATGCCGGCGGGTGGCCGGGAAGCTTGACAGCCGCGCGCCCGCGGCCAAGAATCCGCGCCGCGCCCGTGCGGCGGGCGTGTCCCTCGAGACTGAAGGCTGCCCGTGACCGCCCTCCCCTGCGCACGACTCGCGCGGCCCGGCGCACTGCTGCTCGTGCTCGCCGCGGCGGCGGCCCGCGCCGCCGCTCCGCTGGCGGCGCCGGGCGATACGCCCGCGCCGGCCGCGGTACCCGCCCCGGCGGGCAACACGCCGCTGCTGCTCGGGGCGCAGTACACCTTCGTCGAGCAGCAGCAGACGGCGCTCGCTTCCCCTTACGCCGGGACCCTGAGCCTGCATGCCGACGGCGACCGCCAGGCGACCCACACCATCGGCTTCTACGGCGGCTGGGCCCCGGCGTCCTGGGCGCAGCTGTACCTCGATACCGAAAAGTTCATGGGCGCGGGCGTCAGCGGCGCCACCGGACTCGGGGGCCTCACCAACGGCGACGTGGTGCGCGAGGGAGTCGCGGGACTGAAGAAGGAGTTCTATATCGCGCGCCTCTACGCGCGCTTCATGCTGCCGCTCGGCTCCGCGGTCGCACCGCTCGAGCGCGCTCAGGACCAGATCCCCGGGACCGAGGCCGTGCGCCGCCTCGAGCTCAAGGTGGGGCGGCTCGCGCTGCCCGACGACTTCGACCACAACCGCTACGCCGGCTCGACCCGCACGGAGTTCATGAACTGGTCGCTATGGGAGAACACCGCGTGGGACTATGCGGCCAACACCCGCGGCTACAGCGACGGCTTCGTCGTCGGCTACGTGAGTCCCGCCTGGTCGCTGAAGTACGGCATGTTCCGCATGCCGCTCTACGCGAACGGCCAGACGCTCGAGACCCTGGCCCGGGCGCGCGGCGAAAACCTCGAGCTCACCCTGGCCCCGCCCGCCCTGACGGCGGTGGTGCGGCTCCTCGCCTGGCGCAACACCGCGCGCATGGGCGATTACGCCGAAGCGCTCGCGCTCGCGGGCGCCTCCGGCGCGCTGCCGAACGTAGCGGCCGACGATCGCGACGGGCGCCACAAGAGCGGCTACGGGGTGAACGCCGAGCAGCCGCTCGCCGACGACGGCGAGAGCGGGCTGTTCATGCGCCTCGGATGGAACGACGGACGGACCGAGACCTTCGCCTTCACCGAGGTCGATCGGCTGCTGTCCTTCGGCGGTCAGCTCTCGGGCGTGCACTGGCACCGGGGCGAGGACCGCTTCGGGCTGGCGGCCGCCGTCGAGGGTCTCTCCGGGCTGCATCGCGAGTACCTCGCGGCCGGGGGCTCCGGATTCCTGCTCGGGGACGGCCGCCTCGACTATGCCCGCGAGCAGATCCTCGAGGCCTATTACCGCGTGCAATGGACGCTCGGGCGCGGCCCCACAGCGCTGCGGCTGCAGCTGTCACCGGACGTGCAGTACATCCGCGATCCCGGCTTCAATGCTGACCGCGGACCGGTGCGCTTCTACGCGCTGCGACTGCACCTCGAGTATTGAAGGGCCGCGCCGCCCGCCGGGGCAAACCCCGGCGGGCGGCTGGCTGGCGGCGGCAGGTCAGCCCCGCGGGCCGCTTAAGTCCTCGGCGGCCTGCTTCTCGGCCTTGCGCACCTCCACCCGTGCGTCCGCACCGGGCTTCAGCGCGCGGATCGCAGCCGAGAGTGACTCCCCTGCGGTCAACTTGCTCTTGAGATCCATGAAGGGGATGTTGAGATTCTGCGCCGCGTGCAGCGCGGCCGAGCACTCCTTGATGTCCTTGAGTCCGTTGCAGGCTTCTTCGGTGGACATGCCCGCGGGCACCAGCGCGGCGAGGCGGGTGCCGGACGCCTGCGCGGGCGCTCCCATCGCCGCAGGCGCGGCCGGATCGGGAGTGGCGGCCGGTCCGGTCTGTGCAGCGAACGCCGCGGATCCCGAGGCGAGCGCGGTGGCGGCGAGCATCAAGCTGGCGATGCGTTTCATGACAACCTCCGTTGTTGCGTGTGCCGATCGGACCCGAAGCGAACGCGACGGAAGCCCCGGACTTCCCTGTCCGAGGGCCTCCGCGCGTAAAGGACGTGTCTCGAGCCCGAAGGTCTATATATAGGCCTCGCTGGTGCGGTGCACAACCTGTCGGCAATTGGCAATAGCTCGAGCGCGGGTTCAGCTGCCGTTCACCTGACGCGGGCAAAGTCGATGAAGCCGCGCTCCACGTCGGTGTGCGTGAGCGTGACAGTCGTGGCATCGCCCACGTCGAGACCCTGCTCACCCCGCACCAGCCGTCCCTCGGCGAGCGGGTGCGAGATGCGCACCCAGGTTCCCTGCGGCGAGGCGCCGGTGACGATCGCCTCGAATCGCTCGCCGATGCGCCCCCGCAGCAGCAGCGCCGCGGCGGACTTGCGTACCTGGCGCTCGACGCGCGCCGCGTTGCCTTCCTGCGCGCTGCAGTGGGCCGCGAGCGCGCGCAGCGTGGCGTCGTCGTAGGGCGCGGGCCGCCCGGCGAGCGCGGCCTTGACCAGGCGCTGCGTGAGCAGATCGGGGAAGCGCCGGTTGGGGGCGGTGGCGTGGGTGTAGTCCGTGAGCGCGAGTCCGAAGTGACCCTCGGCCGGCTCGCCCGGGCGCTT
>DASSQU010000360.1:0-3861 GCA_035702325.1 Steroidobacteraceae bacterium | reverse complement strand
ACGCGCAGGTTTGTGACTGATGCAACAAATCACTGAGGAGACTCACATGAAAATCGGAAAGATCCCCGCCGTAATGGCGGCGATAACCGGGTCGCTGCTTAACATCGTAGCCCTGGCTCAGGCGCCGGTCGTCCCATCTGCGCCTGTGCGAGTGCCATCAGTGCCCGTGCAGGGGATCATGCAGGCCGTGCAGCCGGTGCCGTTAGATCCGCTGGCGACCTTGAAATTGCTGGCGGTCTGCACGTGCCAAGAGCCTTCGGCCCCTTACCAAGTCGGGAGCGTATCAGCGACCGCGGTGACTTTGGCGGACGGGCAGCAGTGGCTGGTCGATGGCAACACGATCGTTCGAAGCGGCATGACTCTATTGTCGCTGGCAAATCTGCATCAAGGACAGTGGGTCATCATGGAAGGGACGGTGGCAATCGATGGGCGTTCTCTGTACGCTGTGGTCATTGAGGCGTTCGACTACGCTGTCACGTTGACTGGCTACGCCAATCCGGCTAACCCGTTGACTCTCTCCGGGCCCTCGGGGTCGGTCTCTGCTTACTTTGGCCCCTGGACGACCTGGATGGACTTCACTGGACTACGACTCAACCAGGCTTCCATGCGCGGCAGGGCTCTGCCGCCAGGATCTCAACTCCTCGCGACCGTGCGCACGGGCTCAGACGGGAAGCCCTACGTCGTTGCCATGGCGATAAAGTGATCTTCCACCCCAGAAAAAAAACGTACCGGGGGAGATCTGGCCTAACCTATCGGTTTTGGCGGAGAGGGTGGGATTCGAACCCACGAGGCCCTTGCGGACCCTCCGGTTTTCAAGACCGGTGCATTCAACCGCTCTGCCACCTCTCCGTTCCAGACCGTTGAAAAATCTACGATCATTCTATCAGGTCGGGCGATCGGCTGACGGATACCGGCTGCTCGCCGTTATGCTCGAAGTGCGCCGCAGCCCGAGGATCCGCACATGCGCTTCGAGAATCAGACCTTCACCGGCACGACCGTCACGCTCGATTTCAATCAGTTCGTCAACTGCACGATCGCGGACTGCCTGGTCGTGTGCCACGGCGGGGACTTCTCACTCTCACGGACGACTCTGATGCGCTGCAAGTTCGGCGTCGGCGGCATGGCGAACAACACGCTGCAGTTTCTCAAGCTGGTGCGCGCCAACGGACCGCAGCTCCTCGAGGACCTCCTGAATCAGGAGCCGGCGATCGGCCCCGAACAGGTGACGTTCAACTGAGCGGCAGCCGCCGCTTCAGCCCTTCGCCGGCCCCTTGTAGCCCGGGAGCTGCGCCGCCTCGGGCGAGGTGGCGAGCTTCACCGCCACCGGCACGCTGGCGTCGAAGTCGGCGCGCGTCGGGCCGAGGGCGATGCGCTTGCGGAAGAAGTCCGCCCACAGGAACTCGGCGAACGCGGTCGGCGTCTTGTCGTAGGCCCCCGCATCGCGCACGTAGCCGGCGAGGGAGCGGTAGCGATCGTCGATGAGTTGCTCGAGGTGAGCGGGAATGTCGGTGAACGGGCGCGTCCGGCCGTTCTGATCGATCGGGTGGGCCCAGTGCAGCGCGGCCATCTTCGGCCAGAACTGCGCGCTGGGAACGTGCGAGAAATCGTCCTCGACCCCGAAGAATCCGGTATCGAGGCCGGCTTCGGCGGCGGCCCTGGCAAGGTGGTGGTGATCGGTGATGTAGAGCTTCCCGTCCGGTCCCCACACCGCCGGAATCGGATGCCCCGCGAGGAAGTCCCGCCGCTCGTGGTGGCCGAGCGATTCGAGCTTCCTGCGCTTGTCGTGCACCTCGATCAGCCCGACCGTGATCTGGGTGGGCCGCAGGCGGTGGATCTCGACCTCGTGAAGCTTGGCCATCTGCATTGCGGCCGCCCTTTTCGGGGGGGCGAAAGCGGCCTGCCGGCTGAAATCGTAGCATCCCGGGACGAACCCGTTGGCCGCCAGGACGGATCCGGGGGTCCCCGGCTTCACCCTCGCGCCCCGCCGGGTGTCTCATGTGGCAGTACGGTGAAAGCTTCCCCGGAGGCCAGCATGAGGCTCGCGCGCTGGGCGGTCACGGGATCGCTGCTCGTTAATCTGGCGTTCGCACTGATCGTGGTGGCGGCGTCCTCGGCGCCGCACCCGGCGGCCCGCGGTGCGGTCGCCCTTTGTGCCCAGCACCACAGCCCGGCGGCAAGTCCCCGGCCGGTCGCCGCCCGCTATCTTGCGGCGCTGCGCATGGGTTGGGCGATCAGTTGAAAACCGGGCGCCACCCCTAACGCGCCCGTCGGCGCGGATCCGGTGCGCACCGGATTCCACGCCGCTTTGATCCTTCACTCGGCGGCGGCCACCGCGGTGGTCGCCTCGCCGGGCGCGCGGCGGGCCGAGCGCAGCATCGCCACCGCCGCGTAAGTCACCACGACGATCACCAGCCAGCGCATCGCCGTGAGCGGCAGCTGCCTGACGATGAAGAACGCGACCAGCACCCCGACCGCGCCGCCGAGCACGAGGCCGAGGGACGCGCCGTGCGCGAAGCGCCCGGAGCGGAAGAAGCCGAGCCCCGCAACCGGCTGCAGGATGCCGTCGCTCCCCATCATGATCGGGAATGCGGCCAGCGGGTGCATGCCGAGGAGCGACAGCACGATCATGCTGGGGGCGTAGTTGCCGATGCCGATGCACATCAGCGCGCCGAGCACGAAGTTCACCGCGACGGCGGTGGCGAAGCGCCAGCCCTCGAGCCCGAAAGCCGCTCCGCCCGGCGGGAAGGCGCCCAGGTTGCGCATGACGAAAAAGAGCGCCGCGACCAGCAGCGCCGCGCCCATGAAGCGCTGGATCGCGCGCCGCGGCAGCCGGCTCACGACGCCGGCGCCGAGCCAGGCGCCCGCGGTCGCGCTCGCCACCATGCAGGTGAGCAGCAGCGGCTCGACGCTGACCGCGGTGACGAACAGCACCATCTCGAGAAATGCCGCGGCGTTGTGTCCGATGTTGAGCGTGCCCGGGATCAGCTCGTCGGCCGGCGAGCCGCGAAACTTGAAGAGCGCGGTCGTCGTGGCATAGGAGCCGATCCCGAGCGCATCGAGAAAATCGGTCACCAGTCCGATGGCGATGTCGCCCGGCGTCGGCCGCTCGCGCCGGCCGTCGCGGCGCGCCGCCCACACCCAGCCGATGACGAACGCCACGTTCACCACCACCAGCGCGGTGAGGAGCCCCACCTTGGCCGCGTTCACGGCCGCCTCCCGCTGCGAGCCCCGCGGGCGCGTGCCAGGCGGTCCGCTGCGCGCAGATAGCCGATCGCGGCGGCCGCTGCCAGCCGGCTGAAGCGGTGGAACGGGATCGGCCGCAGCGGCGTCACCGGAAAGCCGAGCTCCGCGGCGCCCGCGCCGAGCACCCGCTGTGCCAGCAGCCGTCCCATGAGGGTCGCCATAGCCACGCCGCGACCATTGTAGCCGAGGCCCGCGAGCAGCCCCGGCGCCAGCTCGTGAAGATGCGGCAGATGGTCGCGCGTCATCGCGACCGGTCCGCCCCAGTGATACTCGAAGGCGACGCCCTCGAGCTGCGGGTAGATCTCGTGCACGGCGCGATAGTGGTGGCGCATCGAGTGCGCCCCGGGCGTGGCCCCGAACACGCCCCTCGAGCCGAGCACCAGCCGTCCGCCAGCATCGAGGCGGAAGTAACGCAGCAGGCGGCAGGTGTCCGAGGCCGCCTGAGCGCCGGGCAGAATCCCCGTGCGCAGCGCGGCAGGCAGCCGAGCGGTCGCGACCTGGAACGACGGCACCGTGACCACGCTGCGGCGCAGCGCATCCCACAGCCGGCCGCTGTAGGCGTTGGTCGCGACGATGACGGCCGGTGCGGTGACGCTCCCCGCGGGCGTCGCGACCTGC
>DASSQU010000359.1:0-6209 GCA_035702325.1 Steroidobacteraceae bacterium | reverse complement strand
GCCAGCGCACGCGACAGGAAGTCGGCCTGCTTCTGGTTATTGCCCTCGAGCGCGACGCGGTCGCCGGGCTCGAGCAGCGCCTCGAGCACCGCCACGATGTCGGCGCGGCGCACCAGCTTGCCGTCGACGTACCCCGCCGCGCGCGCCAGCCGGCGCGCCTTGTGCTCGCGGCGCGAGCTCCAGGACGAGGGAGCCGGATTCTTCGCCTGCGCCGTGCTCATTGCCGAGAGATGCCATCCCGCTGCCAGCCCTGGCGGGCATCATAAAGGAGGCACCGGGACAGTCTACGCTCCGGCCACCGGCCGCGCCTCGCTCCGGGCCTGGTGCCCGAGCGTGAGGGCGCTGAAGAAGATCGTGAGCAGGCAGCACGCCACCATGGTGGTGAACACTCCGCCCCAGCCGAAGCGGTCGGCGATCCAGCCCACTCCCGTGCCCGCGGTCGCCGAACCGAACACGTAGCCGAAGAAACCGGTGAAGCCGGCGGCGGTGCCCGCGGCCTTCTTCGGCACCAGATCGAGCGAATGCAGGCCGATGATCATGATCGGGCCGTAGACGAGGAAGCCGATGGCGATGAGCGCCGCGTAGTCGAGCCACAGCGGGCCGTGCATGTTGAGCCAGTAGACGACCACGGCGACGAGCGTGAGCGCCATGAACAGCATGGTGGCGGGGGCGCGCTTGCCGCGGAACACCCGGTCCGACAGCCACCCGCAGGCAATCGTTCCCGGAATGGCCGCGTACTCGTACAGCGACCAGCCGAGGCTCGACTGCCGGAACGAGAAGCCCTTGGCGGTCTCGAGGTAGGTCGGAATCCAGTTCACG
The DNA here is from genome assembly GCA_035702325.1 of Steroidobacteraceae bacterium. GTDB lineage: Bacteria > Pseudomonadota > Gammaproteobacteria > Steroidobacterales > Steroidobacteraceae > 13-2-20CM-66-19. Next base: position 5,390 of record DASSQU010000359.1, on the reverse strand, counting down.
ACGCCGTAGCGCACGAAGTAGCAGAACGCGTTGGCGATCGCGATCGCCCACAGGTAGCGGTTCGACAGCACGCTGCCGAACAGGATCTCGCGGAAACCGAGCGTGCGCTCATGCGCCGCAGAGTAGCCGGGCGGATAGTCGTTGCGATATTGCTCGACCGGCGGCAGGCCGCGCGACTGCGGCGTGTCCTGCAGCAGGAAATGCACCCCGATTGCCAGCGCCGCGGCGATCAGCGCGTTGAAATAGAACTTCGCCCGCCAGTCGTGAAACAGCAGCATCCCGGCGAGCGCCAGGTTCGCGACCAGGGCCCCGCCGATGTTGTGCGCCGTGTTCCACACCGAGACCAGCAGCCCGCGCTCGCGGGTGCTGAACCAGTGCACCATGCTCTTGCCGCACGGCGGCCAGCCCATGCCCTGCACCCAGCCGTTGAGCGCCTGGATGAGGGCGATCAGCAGCAGCGATGCGCCGGCCGCCCGCACCAGGCCGAACGCCGCCATCAGGGCGCTCGAGAGCAGCAGCCCCAGCGGCAGGAAGTACTTCGGGTTGCTGCGGTCGGACACCGAGCCCATCAGGAACTTGGACAGTCCGTAGGCGATCGACAATCCGGTGAGCGCGCTGCCGAGCGCGGCTTTGGTGTATTGCGGATGCTCGCGCAGGATGTCGGGAATCGCGAGCGCGAGGTTGTTGCGCACCAGGTAGTAGCCGGCGTAGCCGATGTAGATGCCGGCGAATACCCTGCGGCGCAGCCGCCGGTACACCTGATCCACCTGGGCGGCAGGCAGCGGCGGGGCGAACGGTGCCGGCCTGAGGAGTCCGATCACCGGCGCGCCCCGGCGGGCCGCAAGCCAGGGCGCGCACGCTCGACGCTCATGCGGGGCTCATTATCGCCCGGCGCCGGCTCGATTGAGCAATGTGCGCCGCCTCCCGCTGCCGCGGCCCGCCCGGTAAGATCGACGCATGCCCCAGCACATCGGGATCGTCGCCTGCTCCGCCGAAGGCGCGGCACTCGGCTACCGCACGGTGTGCCTCGAGGGCGCACAGCTCCTCGGACCCTTCGATCACCCGGAGGTCAGCCTCCACAACCACCCGCTGGCCGCCTACATGCGCTGCATCGACCGCGACGACTGGCCCGGGGTCGCCGAGCTCATGCTGTCCTCGGCGCACAGGCTCGCACGGGCGGGCGCGGACTTCCTCATCTGCCCGGACAACACCATTCACCAGGCGCTTCCCTGGGTGCTGCGGCGCTCGCCGCTGCCGTGGCTGCACATCGCCGAGGTAGTGGCGGCCGAGGCGACCGCCCGGGGCTTTCGCACTCTCGGCATCACCGGGACGCGTTACCTGGTCGACAGCGAGGTCTACCCCGAAAAGCTCGCTGCGCAAGGCCTCGGGTTCCAGCGACCGAACGCTGCCGAGCGCGCCGAGATCAATCGCATCATTTTCGAGGAGCTGGTGTGCGGGGTGCTCCGGCCCGAAGCCGCCGCCTACCTGCAGGGCGTGTTTGCGCGCATGCGCGCCGAGGGCTGCGACGCGGTGATCCTCGGCTGCACCGAGCTCCCGCTGATCATGGACGACGCCAATTCGCCGCTGCCGACGCTCGATTCCACCCGGCTGCTCTCGCGCGCGGCGCTGCGCCGCGCGACGCAGCGCACGGGGTCCTGAGGGACGAGCACCGCGCGCCGCGCCACCCGGGGCGCGTGGCGCGTGGCGCGTGGCGCGTGGTGCGTGGCGCGTGGTGCGTGGTGCGTGGCGCGTGGCGTGCGGCCCGTGGCGTGCGGCCCGTGGCGTGTGGCGTGCAGCGTCCGCGGCACGATAGTTAAGCAACCGCTTAACTGTCGCCGGGCGACCCCGCCGCCTGCCGCGTTCGGCCGGCTACTTCTTGCCGCTCTCGGTCTTGAATGACAGCTTGACGCGGGCGCGGTAGGCGCGGACCTTGCCGTTCTGCACCTGCATGTCGAGCTCGACCACCTCGACGATGCGCAGGTCCCGCAGACTCTTCGACGCCTGGGTCACCGCGGCGGCGGCCGCCTTCTCCCACGAATCGCTGCTGGTACCGACGAGCTCGACGATCTTGTAGACGCTGTCCGCCATGGCTGCTCACCTTTCGCCCCGTTGCGGGAGCTGCTTCTTGTGCGGCCAGTGTGCGCTCAGCACGGCGTCCGCGCCACGTGCGCGCACCGGCGCCGCGGCGACACCCCCTCAGCCGACCGGCGTGGTCGCCGGGCGCGTCCGCTGGCGGCGTGCGGCCGCGGCGGCGCGCGCCTCGGCGGGACGCGGCCACACGGGCCGGCGCATCAGCGTGCTCTTGCCGAACAGCGACTCGAGCAGATCGACCGCGAGCACCGCGGTCTTGTTGTGCTCGTCGAAGGCGGGGTTCAGCTCGACCACGTCGAGCGAGGCGAGGCGGCGCGTGTCGGCGATCATCTCCATGCACAGCTGCGCCTCGCGGTAGGTCGGCCCGCCCGGAACCCGCGTACCGACGCCGGGGGCGATCTGCGGGTCGAGGAAGTCGACATCGAAACTCACGTGCAGATGGGTGTCGCGGTCGAGCCCGGCGAGCGCCTGTTCCATGGTCTGCCGCATGCCCAGCTCGTCCACGTGCCGCATGTCGAACACGTCGAGTCCCTGCTCGTGCACGAAGCGCCTCTCGCCCGCGTCCACGCTGCGCACGCCGATCTGGCGCACGACGGCCGGATCGATCGCGGGGCTCCGGCCCGCGAATCCGGTCAGCTCCGGCGGACCGAAGCCGCACAGGCACGCGAGCGGCATGCCGTGTACGTTGCCGCTCGGCGAGAGCTCGCGGGTGTTGAAATCCGCGTGCGCATCGAGCCACAGCACGCGGAGCTTGCGCCCCTGCTCGCGGCAGTGACGCGCGACCGCGCTGATCGAGCCGATGCCGAGGGAATGATCGCCGCCGAGGAGTATCGGCAGACGGCCGGCACGCAGCTGCCCGTAAACGGCCCCATGCACTTCCTGGTTCCAGCGCACGACCTCCGGCAGGTGCCGGTAGCCGTCCCGCGCCGTCTCCCAGGGATTTCCGGGGCCGCTCAGATTGCCGAGATCGACCACCTCCAGCTCGCGCGCCCGCAGCGCAGCGGCGAGTCCCGCAACGCGCAGCGCCTCCGGCCCCATGGAAGCGCCACGATCCGCCGCGCCGACGTCGGTGGGCGCGCCGATCAGGCTGGCCGTGCGCAGCGCTCTCATGCCGGTACCCCGGGGCGCTGCCTCTCCGGGCGCCGCTCGCTCAGCAGCCCGAACAGGTCCTTGGGATCCTCGAGCTCCGGCACGAGGTCGATCTGCTGCCCGGCGCCGCGCTCCTCGTGGTGCACGCGCATAAGGTAGCGCAGCGATGCGAAGTCCTCGAGCGCAAACCCGACCGAGTCGAAGATCGTCACTTCACCAGGATGCGCGCGCCCGGGTGCACGCCCCGCGAGCACCCGGCACAGCTCGGTGACGGGGAAATCCGCGGCGAGCTGCTGGATCTCGCCCTCGATGCGCGACTGTGGCTCGAACTCGACCACGATGCGCGCATCGGCGCGGCGCAGGATATCCGGGTGCAGCTCGGTCTTGCCCGGACAGTCTCCGCCCACCGCGTTCAGGTGCATGCCCGGGACAATCATCGGCGGGGTGAGAATGGTGGCGTTGCGCTTGTCGGCGGTCGCGGTGGTCACGATGTCGGCGCCCTCGACCGCCGCCGCCGTCGAGCCGCAACGCACCACCCGCAGGCCCGCCAGGCGCAACCGCGCGAGATTGCGCTCGAGCTTCCCGGTCGCTCCCCGGTCGGTGTCGTAGAGGCGCAGCTCGCGGATCCCGAGCAGGTGGTAGAAGGCCAGCGCCTGAAATTCGCTCTGCGCGCCGTTGCCGATCAGCGCCATCACGCGGCTGTCGCTGCGGGCCATGCAGCGCGCGGCGAGCGCCGAGGTCGCCGCGGTGCGCAGCGCCGTAGTCAGCGTGAGCTCCGAGAGCAGCAGCGGGTAGCCGGTCTCGACGTCCGCCAGCACCCCGAAGGCGGTCACGGTGAGGAGCCCCAGCGCCGTGTTCTGCGGATGGCCGTTGACGTACTTGAAGCCGTACAGCCGCCCGTCGCAGGCCGGCATCAGCTCGATGACCCCGAGCGCGGAGTGCGTCGCATGCCGCGGTGACTTCGCGAAGCTCTCCCAGCGCAGGAAGTCGCGCTCGATTTCGCCGGCGAGCTCCTCGATGAAGCGCGCCGCTCCGCGCCGTGCGATGAGCTCGCGGATGCGCTCGATACCGATGTAATCGACCATGTCGGCTCTCCGGGAAGGGGCACAGCGGGCTCCTCGAGCCCTTATCCCTCAGGGCATGGTCGACCCTGCTGGAACCAAAATAAAGACAGAAAGCTGCTCATAACAAGACATTAAATGAACAAAATGACACACTGATTTGACGTTTTGTGTTATCGTTGGCGCCTCCGAGCAGCCACCCGGGCAGGGCCACGTGGACGACACCGACCGCCGACTGATCGGGCTCCTGCGCAACGACGCCCGGGCCTCGGTGGCCTCCCTCGCCAAGGCGCTCGGGGTGGCGCGCGGGACCGTGCAGAACCGCATGTCGCGCCTCGGGCGCGACGGGACCATCGTCGGCTACACCGTGCGCCTGAAGCCGGACGTCGAAGAGCAGCGCATCCGGGCCTTCATGACGGTCGCGGTGGAGGGCACCCGCGTCGATGAGGTGATCCGCTCGCTGCGCGGGGATCCGGCGGTGGCGGCGCTCTACAGCACCAACGGGCGCTGGGACATCGTGGCCGAGCTGCGCGCCGACACCCTCGAGGGCTTCGATCGGGTCCTGGCGCGCATCCGCCTCGTCGAGGGCATCTCGCAGACCGAAACCAGCCTGCTGCTGTCGACCTTCAAGTTCTGACCCGGCTGAAGTCCGCTTGGCCCCTTCAGCCGGTCAGCAGGGCGCACCAGTCGCGCTGCGCATCGCCGTAGGCGATGAAGTGCGGGTTGCGCAGCTCATCGCGCGTGTTGTAGCGCAACGGCTGCCCGTCGAGCTGCACCACCGAGCCGCCCGCCCCGCTCACCACCGCATGTCCCGCTGCCGTGTCCCACTCGCAGGTGGGCCCGAGGCGCGGGTACACGTCGGCCGCCCCTTCGGCAACGAGGCAGAACTTGCGCGCGCTGCCGATCGGCCGCAGCTCGTGAGGCCCGAGCCGCGCGAGGAAGCGCTGCAGCGAGTCGCCGCGATGCGAGCGGCTGCCCACGACCCGCACCGGGACGTGCGCCGGCACCGCGACCCGGATCGGCTGTGCGCGGGCGGCGCCCTGCTGGCGCCAGGCACCCTCGCCCGGCACGCCGCGGTAGGTGGTGTCGCTCACCGGCGCGTGCACGACTCCGAGCACCGGCGCGTGCGCCTCGATCAGTGCGATGTTC
>DASSQU010000358.1:0-2722 GCA_035702325.1 Steroidobacteraceae bacterium | reverse complement strand
GTACGCAGCCCCGCCGCCGCGAACGCGCTCCCGCAGTCCGCGGCACCGGTCAAGTCGTCGGCGATGACGACGGCCTGAATCATCGGTCTACGCGGCATCTAGGCATAACCGCCGCGACGTTCAAAGGTGCTGGTCAGATCGTGATTCGCAGGTGCTCCGCTCCCAGCACCGGAGGCACGGGCTCGAAGGCCAGCGAGCGCTCGATGACGTTGCGCAGCTCGCGCACGTTTCCCGGCCACCGGTGCGCGTTCAGGGCGGCGAGGGCGTCCGGGGCGAGAACGGGCGGTTCGTGACCCGTCGGCGTGAGGAGGCGGACGAAGTGCCGCGCCAGGGCGAGCACGTCGTCGGGGCGTTCGCGCAGCGGCGGCACGCGCAGGGGGACCACCTGCAGGCGATAGAACAGGTCCTCGCGGAACGACCGGTCGCGCACCAGCTGATCCAGGTCGCGGAAGGTGGCCGCGATCACTCGCACGTCCAGCTTGATGGGCTTGCGCTCCCCCAGCGGAAGGATCTCGCCGTTCTCGAGGAACCGCAGCAGCTTCGGCTGCACGTCCAGCGGCAGCTCGCCGATCTCGTCGAGCAGCACGGTCCCGCCGTCGGCTGCGCGCAGCACGCCGGGCTGGTCGGTCGCGGCGCCGGTGAATGCGCCCTTGCGGTAGCCGAAGAGCTGGCCCTCGAACAGCTCGCGCGGCACGGCGGCGCAGTTGAACGGGATGTAGGGCTTGCCGGCGCGCGTCGACAGATCGTGAATGGCGCGGGCGATCACCTCCTTGCCGGAGCCCGATTCGCCGGTGATGATCACCGTCGAGCGCGAACGCGAGAGCCGCACGAGGTCGGCCTTGAGCTGCCGCATCGGCGGCGACACGCCGATGAAGCCCGGGATCTCCGGCACGTCGCCCGCCGCGAGCTGCATCCCTGCCGCCGCCGGGTTTCCGGCGACCGCGCGGAGCGCTGCCAGCTCGAGCGCGAGCTCGGCCACCGCGGCGACCGCCCCGAGCCTGCCGCGGTCGTCGCCGCCGATGCCCGGGCGCCCTGCGCCGAGCCGCAGGCGGCGGCCCGCGCCGTCGCCGAGCTCCACCCACTCGGTCACCCTCGCTGCCTCCGGGCCCGTGCGCAGGATGGGCGTGGTGCGACCGGCCGAGTCCAGCTCCTCGAGACGGACCACGGCCTCCTCCTCGTGTCCCGAGGTGAGCTCGGCGGCCACCGCCACGAGCTCGCGGCGGATCAGCTCCGGGCTCATGCCGCGCGTCGCCAGCCGCTGGATCGACACGACGAGCTGGTCCAGGGACCTGCCCTTGCTCGGCGCGGTACCGGCCCCGAGCGGCGAGGACGGCGACGTGCCGGCCCGGGGAAGGCCCTTCAGATCGTCCAGGCCGAAGACGTAGCCGAGCTGCCGGAGCTCGTCCCGGTGCTGCGCGGCCCGGGCGCTCGCTCCTGGCTCGCCGAGCGCATCGCAGATCTGGGCGAGCATCAGGCGTGCGTGGGCCGCGTTGGGGAGGTCCTCGGCGAGCGTCAGGGTGCCGACGGCGGACTCGATGAGCTGGCGCGCCTCGTGGAGCCGTCCCTGCCGGGCCAGCGCGACGCCGTGCGAGCGCCGCAGCAGCGCGCCGGCCCAGATCGACGGAGCACCCTCGAAGTGGCGATCGGCACGGCGCAGCGCCCGCCCCGCCTGCTCCGGCGTTCCGGCCCGCGAGGCCATCACGGCGGTCGTCAGCAGCACCTCGCCGCGCAGCTCGTGCCAGCCGACGTCGTTCCCGAACTCCTCGACCTGGCGCAGCAGCTCGCCGACCCGGCCGGCGCCGTCCGCCGCGGCGCCGAGCAGGGCGGCGGTGGTCTTCATCCCCGCCCCGAGCGCGCGCGTGCTGTTCGCCGCGACGACGCCCTCGTCGGTCGCGAGCCGCCCGCCGAGCGCGCGCAACGCCTCTGCGCGGCCGGTGCAGATGTGGACGTGGGCCAGCGTGATCGCCTGCCACGCCGGCGTCCAGTGCAGCTCGCCGGCCAGCTCGATGGACTCCTCGAGGACCCGGGTCGCGTCGGCGAAGCGGCCGAGGCGGCTGAGCGCAGCGCCCGCCATGTTGTCGAGCGCCATCGTGTGCACGCCGGACTGCAGCCGCTCCTTGCGCTCGAGATCGCGCGCGCGCTCGATCAGGGTCAGCGCCTCGCGCGGCGCCCGTCCACCCTGGATCGAGGCCGCCGCGAGATTTCCGAGCGAGCGCACACGGCTGATCGCGAGGGCGCCCTCGTCCAGCACCTGCTGGAAGAACCGGGCCGCGAGCGCGAATCGCCCCGCCTGCGTCGCCGCCTGTGCCTGCGCCTCGTACACGAGCGTGCGGGTGACCGGTGACTCCAGCGCCGGCTCGAGCTCCGTCGCGCGCGTCAGCGCGTCCATCACCCGCTCCGGCTCGCCCTGCAGGAGCGCGAGGGTGAACCGCGCGATGAGCGGGAGAACCCGGAGCTCCGGCGTGCCGAGACCGGGCAGCAGCCGCTCGGTGCCCGCCAGGTACGCATGCGCCCTGCCCGCGTCGAGGAACCTGCCGTCCGGCCACGAGAAGAGGAGCGCGGCCGTGACCTGGACCTCGAGCTGCGCGGCCTCGGGCAGCCGTGGGAGCTCCGGCAACAGCGGCATGAGCGTCGCGAACGCAGCGGCGGCGTCGGCGCGGGCGAGCAGCGCGATGCGCGCGAGCGCCTGGGCGGCCATGGCGCGGCCGGCGAGCGTGCGCAG
>DASSQU010000357.1:0-12556 GCA_035702325.1 Steroidobacteraceae bacterium | reverse complement strand
GCCTCATTGCTTCGCGGGCTGTCCCGGGGAAGCCGCGGGGGGCGTCCCCGGCGTGGAGGTGTCGAAGCTGACCGTCGGCGCGGTGGCGACCTGCTGCTCGTTGGCGACCGTGAAGTTTGGCTTCACCTTGAAGTCGAACAGCCTGGCGGTGAGGTTCACGGGGAAAGAGCGCACCGTCACGTTGTAGTCGCGCACCGCCTGGATGTAGCGGTTGCGGGCCACGGTGATGCGGTTTTCAGTGCCCTCGAGCTGCGACTGCAGATCGCGGAAATTCTGGTCGGATTTCAGCTGCGGATAGTTCTCGGTGATCGCCATCAGGTGGCTGAGCGCCTGCGTGAGCTCCCCCTGGGCGGCCTGGTACTTCTGGAACAGCTCCGGGTTGTTGAGCACCTCGGGAGTCACCTGGATGGAATTGACCCGGGCGCGCGCTTCGGTCACGCCGATCAGCACCCGCTGCTCCTGGGCGGCGTAGCCCTTCACCGTGTTGACGAGATTGGGGATCAGGTCGGCGCGGCGCTGGTACTGGTTGACGACCTCGGACCAGGAGGCCTTGACGTTCTCGTCTTGGCTCTGCAGTGAGTTGTAGCCGCAGCCCGGAAGTGCCAGCACCGCGGCGGCCAGCAACGCGACAGTCGACGCACGCATCGAATTCTCCTCGTTGACGCGAGCCCGGGCTCCCCCGGGGGGGCGGGATTGTCACACGAGCGGCGAAGCGGAGTCGATTGCAGCGCAAAAAAAACCCCAGGTTTTGAGGCCTGGGGTTTGGAAGGGCGGACCTTCGATGAAGGGAAGGAAGTCCGCCAGGGGATTCGTCAGTGCAGGCGCGCCCAGTGCAGGATGCGGATCTCGTCCGTATCCAGATCGAAGCTCTGCGCGAGCAGCGCGCGCAGCTCGCGATTGGCGCGCGACTGCGTCAGGGGCTCGCGTAACTCCACCACCCCGCTCCACTCGTTACCGGGGGCGCCCGGACCCCGGTCGGTGCCGGTGACGAAGTGGGTGTAGTACTTCGTGGTCACGCTGCAGAGGTTAGTAGCGCCCGGCCGGGGGCGTCCGTGAGATGTTCCACAGAACCCCGGATTTCTGTAAAAGTCGCTGCGACATAAGTCACAGGATCCACAGCCTTCCATGGGACGCTTCCGGCCCCCCACCCCGGCGGGTTCGAAGTACATCACGCCGCAGGGGGTGCAGCGGCTGCGCGCCGAGCTCGAGCTGCTCTGGCGCGAGGAACGCCCGCGGGTCACCCGCGCGGTCGCCGCGGCCGCGGCCCAGGGCGATCGCTCCGAGAATGCCGAATACACCTACGGCAAGCGCCGCCTGAGGGAAATCGACCGCCGGGTGCGTTTCCTGCGCGAGCGGCTGGCGCAGCTGGTGGTGGTCGACCATCCGCCGAGCGACCGGACCCGGGTGTTCTTCGGCGCCTGGGTCGAGCTCCAGGCCGAGGACGGCACGCGGTCGCGCTACCGGGTCGTCGGTCCGGACGAATTCGACCTCGCGCCCGGCTACATCAGCATGGATTCACCGCTCGGCAGGGCGCTGCTGCGCAAGGGACTCGACGAGGAGGTTGCGGTCGACACTCCTGGCGGCGAGCGCGTCTACCTCATCGTCGCGCTCGAGTACGAGGGCTGAAGCGCAGGCGGCAAAAGCGCCGCAGGCGACTTTTGCCCGATCTACCACACCACCCGCACGTTCTTGAACTGCCAGGGATCGCTCTTGTCCACGTCCTCGGGAAACAGCCGCTCGCGCTCGTGCAGCGGGGTCCAGTCGGTGTACTCGCCGCATACCGGGCCGAGGTAAGGCATGCAGATGTCGAGATTGCGCCGGAAGTCCATCGCATCCGGCTCGACAAGCCCGAGATTCGGGTTCTCCATGGCCCAGATGACCCCGGACAGCACCGCCACGGTCACCTGCAGGCTGGTGGCGTTGTTGTAGGGCGCGAGCTTGCGCGCTTCCACGACCGAGAGCTGCGAGCCGTACCAGTAGGCGTTGCGGCGGTGGCCCGCGAGCAGCACACCGAGCTCGTCGATGCCGCCGGTGATGTCGTCCATGAGGATGCGCTGACGCTCCTGCTGCACGTAGTTGCGGCCGGCGAGCTCGTGCATGGACATCACTGCCGCGTCGCACGGATGGTAGGCGTAGTGCACCGTGGGCCGGTACACCACCTGCGCCCCGTCGCGCACGGTGAAGTAGTCGGCGATCGAGATGGATTCGCCGTGCGTGATGCAGAAGCCGTGGAAATGCCCGCTGCGCGGCGTCCAGGTGCGCACGCGCGTCGCGGCGCCGGGCTGCAGGAGGTAGATGGCGGCGAGACAGCCGAAGTCGTGCCGCTTGCCGTCGCGCGGAAAGTTGCGCTCGTGCGTCCCCCAGCCGACCTCGCTCGGCTGCGAGCCCTCGCTCACGAAGCCGTCGATCGACCAGGTGTTGACGAACTCACCCGGCTGCTTCGCTGCGGCCGAGAGCTGCGTGTCACGCTCGGCTATGTGGATCACCTTGACGCCGAGGCGGCGCGCGAGCTCGCCCCACTCGGCGCGCGTGACCGGCTTGCCGGCGTCGATCTTGGCGTCGGTGGCGAGGTTGAGCAGCGCCTGCTTCACGAAGTGGGACACCAGGCCGGGATTGGCGCCGTGGGTGAGGACCGCGGTCGGGGCACGCTCGTTGCCGGAACGCAGGGCGAGCGCCTCCTCGCGCAGCGCATAATTGGTGCGGCGCGCGACCGGCACCGTCGGGTCGGTATAGCCGCCGGGCCACGGCTCGATGCAGGTGTCGATGTACATCGCGCCCCGCTCCCAGCACAGCTTGATGAGCGCGACGCTCGATACTTCCACCGAGACGTTCACCAGGAAGTCGCCGCGCCCGAGCAGCGGGTTGAGGACCCGGCGGAAGTTCTCGCGCGTGAGCCGCTCCTTGATGAAGCGGATGCCGTACTTCGCCGCCTCCTGGTTCCCCTTGTCCTCCGCCGTCACGATGGTGATCCGCCCGGGCGCGATGCCGATGTGCCGCAGGATGAGCGGCAGCACGCCCTGGCCGATGCTGCCGAAGCCGATAAAGAGGATCCGTCCGGGAAACTCGACGTGAACCTTCTGGTCGTTATTCATGATGCTCCGGTGGCCGGGCGTGAGCTGCCGTGCGGCTGCTGCCGGTGTGCAGCGTAGCAACCGGGCATGCGCGGCTCAATTCGGTGCGCGCGGCGCGCGTGCGCCGCGGATCGCCTCGGGCCATGGGAACTCACCTCCAGTGCGGCGGGTAGGTGCGTTCGTAGCCGGGCAGTGCCGCCACGCGCTTCAGCCAGCGGCCGAGCGCGGGGTAGTTGACTTCGACGGGCATGAAGCGCGCGGACAGCTCGCGCGCCTCGGGGCGCTCGAGCGCGCGCTTCAGCAGCTGGATGCCCGGGAAGATCACCATGTCGACGGCGGAGCAGCTCTCGCCGACCACCCAGTCGGACTTCGACAGGCGTCCTTCGATGGTGCGTGCCTCGCTGGCGGCCGCGTGCATCGCGCCGGTGATCTCGTCGCCGGCGAGATCCGCCTCGCCGTGGAAGATCCCGCGGGTGATGGTCCGCAGGTGCGGCTCGATGTAGGCCTGGTATTCGCAGATGACGCGCATGATGGTGCCGGCTTCCTCCGGGCTGCGGCCGAATATCGGCGGCTGCGGGTACTTCAGATCCAGGTAGTAGAGAATCGCCAGCGACTCGAAGCAGACGTAGTCTCCGTCCCTGAGCACCGGCACGCGGCCGCGCGGATTGAGGGCCAGCATCTGCGGCGACTTGTGCTCCTGCTTGGAGAACTGCAGCAGGTGGCTCACGTAGGGCAGGCGCTTGTACTCGAGCGCGAGCAACACCCGCCACGCGTAGGGACTGCCGCTGCCCCAGTAAACGTCGATTGCCATCAGTCCCCCGCGGGAGCTGCCGCCCCGATTGTAACGACAAGTACACGGCGCCGAAAATGTGCCGGCACCGTACGGACGAGGAGCCCCGGCATGTACACGACACTGATCCGCCCGAGCGAACTGGCCGGGCACGTCGCCGATCCCGACTGGGCCATCCTCGACTGCCGCTTCGACCTGGCGCGGCCCCGCTGGGGCCTCGAAGCGTGGGCGGCCGGGCACATTCCCCACGCACTCTATGCCGATCTCGACCGCGACCTCTCCGCGCCGCTCACGCCGGGGTCCGGCCGCCATCCTCTGCCCGACGCCGCGGCGCTCGCCGCCACCCTGGGCCGCTTCGGCATCGACCAGGGCGTGCAGGTCGTCGGCTACGATCAGGGGAGCGGTGCGATCGCGGCACGGCTGTGGTGGCTGCTGCGCTGGCTCGGGCATCCGCGGGTGGCGGTGCTCGACGGTGGCCTCGCCGCCTGGGAGCGCGCCGGCCTGGCGCTGAGCGCCGCCGCCTGGGTGCGCGCACCGCGCGTCTTCGCGGCGCGCCCGGCCGCAGATGCACCGGTCACGACGGCTGCGATCGCCGCCGCGCTGGCGAGCGGCGCGCTGGCGCGCGGCGCGCCGCTGCTGGTCGATGCGCGCAGCGCCGACCGGTTCGCGGGCGAGAACGAGACTCTCGATCCGGTCGCCGGCCACATCCCCGGCGCCCGCAACCATCCGTTTGCGCGCAACCTCGACGGCGCGGGCTGCTTCCTGCCGCCGGCCGAGCTGCGGCGCGCGTGGCTCGGGACGCTGCGCGGGCGCCCTGCGGGCGCCGTAGTCGCGATGTGCGGCTCGGGCGTGACCGCCTGCCACGATCTGCTCGCGCTCGAGATCGCGGGCCTGCCCGGCGCGCGGCTGTACGCCGGTTCGTGGAGCGAGTGGATCCGGGATCCCGCGCACCCCGTGGCCACGGGAAGCGACTAATGCGCGACGAAGCACTCTTACTGGCCGCGCAATTTTGATATAACGCGCCCCGTGGCCGCAGACCCGAAGAGCGCCGTCAACGGCAGCCGCAAGTTCAATCCCGCGCAGCCGTGGCGGATCGAGGACTCCCTCGACCTCTACAACGTGCGCGCCTGGGGCAAGGGCTACTTCTCGGTGAACGACGCGGGACACGTGGTGGTGCGCCCGGACACCACCGCGGGCCACGAGATCGACCTGTACGAAGTGGTCGAAGGGCTGCAGGCCCGCGATCTCAGCACGCCGGTGGTGGTGCGCTTCTCCGACATCCTGGCGCACCGGCTGAAGCGGCTGCACGATGCCTTCGCCTCCGCTATCGCCGAGAACGACTACCGCAACCGCTACGCCGCCGTGTTCCCCGTGAAGGTCAACCAGCAGCGCCTGGTGGTCGAGGAGGTTTACCGCTACGGCAAGGACTACGGTTTCGGGCTGGAAGTGGGCTCCAAGCCCGAGCTGCTGGCGGTGATGGCGATGACCGAGAATGCGCCCGAGCGGCTGATCATTTGCAACGGCTTCAAGGACGACAGTTACATCGAGGCGGTCACGCTCGCCACCAAGCTCGGCCGCACGATCATCCCGGTGGTCGAGAACTTCGACGAGCTCGGCCTGATCCTCAAGCACGCGCACACCTACCAGGTGCGTCCGCGCATCGGCGTGCGCGTGAAGCTCTTCAGCGAGGGCTCGGGCCGCTGGAGCGCCTCGGCCGGCGAGAAGTCGAAGTTCGGCTTATTCATAACCGAGATTCTCGAGCTGTTCAGCGTGCTCAAGTCCCACGATATGCTCGACTGCCTGCAGCTGGTGCACTGCCACCCGGGCAGCCAGCTGCAGGACATCCGCCGCATCAAGGATGCCATCAACGAGCTGGCGCACGTGTATGCGGAGCTGAAGCTGATGGGCGCGGGGCTGCAGTACATCGACGTCGGCGGGGGGCTCGGGGTCGATTACGACGGCAGCGGCACGAATTTTACCTCGTCGATGAACTACACGCTCAACGAGTACGCGAGTGACGTCGTGTACCGCATCGCCAGCGTGTGCAACGCGCGCGACATCCCGCACCCGATGATCGTGAGCGAGTCCGGGCGCGCGGTGGCCGCCTATCACAGCGTGCTGATCTTCGACGCGCTCGGCTCCTCGGCGCTCGACAAGTTCCGGGTCACCGGCTACGAGGCCGAGGACTACCGCGGCGACGAGGAATTGCCGCAGCCGGTGCAGGACCTGTTCGAGGCCTACCGCGCGGTGAGCGAGCGGCGCCTCGTCGAGTGCTACCACGACGCGCTCACCGCCCGCGAGCAGGTGCTGCAGATGTTCAATCTGGGCTTGCTGTCGCTCGAGTTCCGCGGCCTCGCGGAGCGGCTCTACTGGGCGACCTGCGCCCGCATCCGCGACTCCTGCCGCAAGCTCGAACGGCTGCCGGAGGAGCTGGAGGACCTCGAATCGATCCTGTCGGACACCTATTTCTGCAATTTTTCGGTGTTCCAGTCGCTGCCCGACAGCTGGGCGATCGATCAGCTGTTCCCGATACTGCCGATCCACCGACTGGATGAGCGCCCCACCCGCACCGCGGTGCTCGCCGATATCACCTGCGACTCGGACGGCAAGATCGATCACTTCGTGTCGCTGCGCGACGTGAAGCGCACGCTCGAGCTGCACGAGCTGAAGACCGGCGAGAAGTACTACCTCGCGGCGTTCCTGGTCGGCGCCTACCAGGAGACCCTGGGTGACCTCCACAACCTGTTCGGCGACACCCACGTGGTGCACGTACGCCTGCACGACGAGGGCGGCTGGTGGATCGAGGAGATCGTCAAGGGCGACACCGCCAACAAGGTGCTCGAGTACATGGAGTACGACGTGGCGGAGCTGTACCCCGCTCTGGCGCGCGACTGCGAGCGCGCCATCCGCGACGGTCGCATGACCATCGCGGAAAGCCAGGCCATCAAGCGCTTCTACGAGAGCGAGCTCGACGGGTACGCGTACCTGGAGCCCGCGGGGGCCTAGCCGCCGCGGCAGCCGCCGCAGGTTTGCGTCCCGCAAAGGCCGGGAGTAGCATCGCTCCGGCGTTCGTATCCGCTGTGGATGAGTGCGCTTTGTCTGAACGTGTTGCCTCCCTTCCCCGCCCCGCGTCACTCGTCCGTGCGCGAACGCAGGTGCAGGCCGTCAGGCCCCAAGCGCTGCGCGTTGAGTGAAGACTTCCGCCCGTGTGCCTTGAAGCCTTGACCTGTGTGACAGTTCACGCGGTACATGCGGCCGGCGCGTGCGGCTCGCCCCTGTCCGCCTTTCCAAGAGAGACTTCCCAGTGACGACGATTTACGTGGGCAATCTGCCCTTCACCGCTACCGAGCAGGATGTGAAGGCTCTGTTTGAACGCCATGGCAAGGTGGAATCGGTCAAACTGATCAACGACCGCGAGACCGGCAAGCCGCGCGGCTTCGGATTCGTCGATATGCCGCAGAGCGAGGCGCAGGCTGCGATCCAGGCCCTCAACGGCTTTCAGATGAACGGCCGGCCGCTGCGCGTCAATGAGGCGCAGGAGCGCCCACAGCGCCCGCGCCAGGGCGGCGGTCCCTTCCGTCGCTGACGGATTGCCGCTGAGGAATCAACAGCGGAAAAACCCCGCAGCGCGCGGGGTTTTTTATTGCATGACAGGGGTATCGTGCGGCCCATGAGCATGAGACTCGCACGCCACGCGCCGCGGGCGCTCGGCGCGGGCGTCGCTGCGCTGACGGCGGGCGCGCTGCTCGCCGCGGGCTGTGCCACCTACAGCTCGCGCCTGGCCACCGCTCAGGCGATCGACCACGTCCTCGCCGGCGATCAGCGCCTTGAGGCCGAGCGCTCGCGCGACCGCTACCGCCATCCCAAGGCGACGCTGCTGTTCTTCGGCATCCGTCCCGAGATGAGCGTGCTCGAGGTGTGGCCCGAGCCCGGCTGGTATACCGAGGTGCTCGCTCCGCTGCTGCGGGACAAGGGTCACTACTACGCCGGCGTGATCGAGGCCGACCCGGCCAGCCCCTACATCACGCACCGCCTCGAGGCCTTCCGTGCGAAGCTCGCCGCGCGCCCGGAGCTCTACGGACACGCTACCGTGGTCACCTTCAAGCTGGACGGCTCGGATGTCGTGCCTCCCGGGTCGCTCGACATGGTGCTCACCTTCCGCAACATCCACAACTGGATGGCACGCGATGCCGCGGCGCAGGCCTTCGCCAGCATGTACAAGGCGCTCAAGCCCGGCGGCGTGCTCGGCGTGGCCGAGCATCGCGGCAATCCCGCGCTGGCGCAGGACCCGAAGGCCAAGAGCGGCTACGTCAACGAGGACTACGCAATCAAGCTGATCGAGGCGCAGGGCTTCAGGCTGGTGGCGAAGTCGGAAGTCAATGCCAATCCGCAGGACACCAAGGACTACGAGCAGGGCGTATGGACGCTGCCGCCGACCTACCGCCTGGGCGACAAGGATCGCGATAAGTATGCGGCGATCGGCGAGAGCGACCGCTTCACCCTGAAGTTCGTCAAGCCGCTCAAGTAGCCCGGGCGCATTCACCACATGTCGCGCAGCCGCGCGCCGACGTCGACCGTGACCGGCGCGCTGGCCTGCTGCAGCGTCTCGGCGCCGCCGAGCGAGCCGCGGAAGCCCACCGCCTCGAGCGTCTTCAGCACCTTCTCGGTGACGAAGCGGCTGCGGCCGCCGTACACGTGGTTGTCGCCCTGACGCGATTGATGGGTGACATGGAACTTGAGCGGCGCGAGCAGAGCCAGATCGTTCCGGGCGCGGGTGAGCGCGACGTACAGCAGCCGCCGCTCCTCCTCGATGAGCTCGGCCTCGCCGGTGGCGAACTCCGAGGGGAAACTGCCGTCGACGACGTTGAGAACGTAGACGGTGTCCCATTCCATGCCCTTGGCCGAATGGATGGTCGACAGCACCAGGTAATCCTCGTCGAGGCGCGGCTGACCGGCGAGGTCGCTGGTCGCCATCGGGGGGTCGAGGGTGAGCTCGGTGATGAAGCGCTCGCGCGAGGGATACTGGCCGGAGAGGTGCTCGAGCTGATCGAGGTCCCCGAGGCGGGTGTGAAAGTGCTCGTACAGCCGCTCGAAGTGCGGCCGGTACCACTCGCGCACCTCGTTCACCTGACCGGCCCACTGCCGCTGTGGATCCGCCAGCGACAGCATCAGCTCGATGAGCCGCAGCCAGTCGATTTCCGGGGTCTGCGGCGGCGTGAAGCCGCGCAACGCCTGGAACGAATGCCCGGCCTCTTCCAGGTGCTCGACCGCCGCGCGCGCCGTGACCGGCCCCATCCCCGGCAGCAGCTGCAGGGTGCGGAACGCCGCCAGGGAGTTGCGGGGATTGTCGGCCCAGCGCAGCACCGCCAGCAGGTCCTTGACGTGCGCGGCCTCGAGAAACCTGAGGCCGCCGTATTTCACGAACGGGATCTTGCGCTTGGCGAGCTCGACCTCGAGCAGGTCGCTGTGACTCGCGCTGCGGAACAGTACCGCCTGATTCTTCAGCGGCACGTTGGCCTCGCGCCGCCGCAGCACCTCGTTGCACACGTACTCGGCCTGGGAGTGCAGCTCATCGACCGTGACCACCCGCGGCCGCACGCCCGGTCCGCGGATCGACAGCAGGTACTTGCGGTGCTGACGCGGCGCTTCCGCCATCACCGCATTGGCCACGTCCAGCACCTGCTGCGTCGAGCGGTAGTTCTGCGCCAGGGTCACTACCTCGGCGGGCGGCTGGAAGCGACCGGCGAAGCCGAGGATGTTCTCGACCGCGGCGGCGCGGAACGAATAGATCGCCTGGGCGTCGTCGCCGACCACCGCGAGCCCGGCACCGTCGGGCTTCAAGGCGTGCAGGATCTCGGCCTGCAGCCGGTTGGTGTCCTGGTATTCATCCACCAGCACGTGATCGAAGTGCGCGCCGATGTGTTCCGCGAGGCGCGGCTCGGACATCATCCCGTGCCAGTACAGCAGCAGATCGTCGTAGTCGAGCAGGCGCGCATGCTGCTTCTGTTCGACGTAACCGCGGTAGAGCGCGGTGAGCTCCGCCTCCCACTGCACGCACCACGGGTAGTGACGCGCGAGCGTGTCGGCGAGCGAGTTGCGGGTGTTGACGCGGTTGGAGTAGATCTGCAGACAGGTGTCCTTGCGCGGGAAGCGCTGCTCGCGGGCCGCGAGCCCGAGCTCCTGGCGCAGGCTGTCCATGAGATCCGCCGCGTCGCCGCGATCGATGACGCTGAAGTGCGGGTCGAGCTGCAGGTGCGTGGCATAGTGGCGCAGCAGCCGGTTGCCGATCGCATGGAAGGTGCCGGCCCAGCCGAGGCGCGCCGGGATCGACTGGCTGACTCCGCCGAGAGTCTCGTTGAGCGCCTTCCTGGTGATCTCGTGGGCGCGCCGGCGCATCTCCAGCGCCGCGCGACGCGTGAAGGTCAGCATCAGGATGCGCGCCGGATCGACCCCGTGGATCACCAGGTGCGCGACCCGATGTGCGAGCGTGTCGGTCTTGCCGGTGCCGGCGCCGGCCACGATCAGCAGCGGTCCGGAGGCAAAGCCCTTGTCGCGCGGCTCACCGTGGGTCACCGCGCGGCGCTGGGCCGGGTTCAGCTTGTCGAGATGGGCGGTGGTGCTCATGGGCGCGCCGACTATACCCGGCACCGATATCCGCCGGCGATCGGGCTGCGAGCTCCCGCCGACGCGTTAGGATGCCCGCCATGAAACCCGTCAGCCAGACCGTCCGCTTTACCGGTCGCGTGGTCTCGGTGACCACCGACGCCGTGCTGCTTCCCAACGGGCACCGTGCCGAGCTCGAGGTGGTGCACCATCCCGGCGGCGCGGTCGCCGTGGCGGTCGACCGGGAAGAGCGCGTGTGCCTGCTGCGGCAATACCGCTACGCGGCCGGCGGCTGGCTGTGGGAACTGCCGGCCGGAAAGCTCGAGCCGCATGAGCCGCCGCTCGCCACCGCGCAGCGCGAGCTCGCCGAGGAGGCGGGCGTCGCCGCCCGCAACTGGCGCCCGCTCGGCACCTGTCTGTCCTCGCCCGGCGTGTTTACCGAAGTGTTGCACCTCTACCTCGCCACCGGGATCACCCCGGCCGTCACTGCCCACGAGCGCGCGGAAGTGATCGAAATCCACTGGCTGCCGATCGCGCAGGCCTGCGATCGGGCGCTGGAAGGCAGCATTACCGACGCCAAGACGATAGTCGGTCTGCTGCGCGCGCGCTTTGCCATAAGCAACACATTCGGCAGCGGGTGATCCGTGACGGACCTCGCAGAACGCGCACGCCGCGCACGGTTACGCTGCGCTGCGTGACCGCGCCTCACGAGCGCGTGCCACCATAATCTGTGGACAACAGCATGAAGAACAAGCCGCTCCAGGGGACCCCCGGTGCCGCGGTCGACGGCGAGCGCCGCCGGATAGGCACGGTCGTGCACGACGATCGCGGCAATGCCTCGGTCGAATGGCAGGACGCGCCCGCCGATTACCGCCGACCGGTTCTCGAGATCGCCGGCGAGCCCCGCCTGACCATGAAGAACGAGGAATCCTACGATCCGTACGCCCACCGTGCGATCCGCGCGGCGCCGCGCAGCGGCGCCACCACGCGCACCGACCTGCGGAAGCTCTCCGAGTGGATCAAGATGATGCGCGAGCTCGAGGAGCGCAAGCGCAGCGGCGAGGACGGCGGCGGCGAGCAGGCGGGCTGAAGCGCCCGCGCGGTCAGGAAGTACGCTCGATGTGCGCGCGCTTGCGCGCGTTGGTCAGTCGATAGAAGCGCCGCAGCTCCGCCAGCACTGCGGCCTCCCCCTCTCCGGCCCCCAGTCCCAGGCAGCGCTCCAGGCGGCGGCAGAAGCGCTGCGCGTAGCGGCTCGCCTCGCCGTACAGTCCGCGCTGCTCGTGCGTGAGGCGCGGATCGACCCGCGTGCGCGCGAACAGCGCGCGGTGCAGCTCCGCGGGAAAATGCCGCGGGTGCTGCTGCCGCAGTAGCCAGTAACTGGCGACGTACTTGTCGACTTCCGCCTGCATCTCCAGCTCGAGCAGCGAGACCGGCCGGTCGTGGCCGGCGTTCCAGGCGAGGTACAGGAAGTGACTCACGCCCTCGAGCGCCGTCCACCAGTCGGCGACGTTGCCGGCGTGCAGCTGCTCGAGCGGATTGGCGCGCGCCAGGCGCCCGAGGAGCGCCGGGTCGAGGTACAGCGACATGCCCACCTCGGCGCCGTCGCTGCTCTCGGCGACGATCAGCTCCTCGTCGGCAACGCCCGCGCGCACGACCTGCGGCAGGCGCGCGCGGGCGGTCACCAGAAAGTCGTAGACGTCGTAAGCGATGCTTACGTCGTAGATGCCGCCGATCAGGGACTGCAGGCGCGACAGCAGCATCGGCTCAATGCGCCAGCCGGCTCGCGCTCGCGGCGCCGGTCGCAGTGACTCCGAGGCGCTCGAGCAGGGCGTAGCTGCGGCGGCTGCCGGTCTTGAGCCACAGCTCGTAGAGCAGCAGGATGTCCCGGTCGGAGTGGCGGTACGAGGCTTCGCTGATATCGTTCAGGGCGTCGACCAATCCGGGGAATTTCTCCGACAGCTCGGCGACCACTGCCCCGAGCGCGCGGCCGCTGCCGCGCGCCACCGCCTGCGCCAGGGTGCCGTAGGCCCGCCCGCCCATGGCAATGTGGTAGTCGATGTCGATCAGCCGGGCGGCGAAGCTGCGCGCGAAG
>DASSQU010000356.1:0-3947 GCA_035702325.1 Steroidobacteraceae bacterium | reverse complement strand
GGGTGAGGTTGTTGCGCTTGGCGACCTCCTGGAGCGCGGCGTTGAGCGTCTCGTCGGAGACCTTGATGCCGTCGTGGTTGGCGCGCTGCATCTGGATCTCCTGCAGCACCAGCCGGTCGAGCACCTGCTGGCGCAGCACGTTCTGCGGGGGGAGCTCGAGCTTCTGCGTGCGCAGCCGCTCGCTCACCGCCGCGACCTGCTGGTCGAGCTCGCTCGTGAGCACCACGCCGTCGTTGACGATGGCGGCGATGCGGTCGAGCAGCACCCCGCGGGTCTCGAGCTCGCGGGTCTGCGCCCGGGAGGGGGTGTACGCGGCCAGGGCCACTGCGCCGAGTACCAGGGCGAGGGAGGCCGGGGTCAGGATGCGCCGCATGGGATGAGTCCTGCTGTCCACCATCGTTCTCACGGGCCCCTGATTCTGCGGGTATTCGCCTCGGGGGGAGTGTAGCCGCGGATCTCCTCGGAGAGGGAGGTATCCGACGCCGATCCGACACCGGCGAGGCCCGCAAGTTCCAGCTGCAGCCACACCCCGGTGTCCCGCGCGCCGGTGAAGCTGCTCACGTAGCGCCGGGCGCCGAGACGCAGCCGCCAGCAGCAGGCACGGTACTCGAAGCCGGCGAACTCCTCCAGCTGTTCGCCGTGGCGCAGGTCGTACACATCGCGCGCGAACACCGCCCAGTTGCGCCGGATCGGCCAGGCCGACGAGAAATCCACCTGGTCGTAGCCCTGCTGGTTGCACCCCGCCGGGCTGAGCAGCGGGCTGCAGGTGAGCGTGACGCCCTGGATGATCTCCGGCAGCTGCTCGAAGCGCTCGTAACGGTAGCTGAGGTTCACCACCGCATCGCTGGCGGGCTTGTACTGCAGGTTCACCTCGGTGCGCTCGCTGCGCTCGTTCTGCGGGTCCCACTGCACGCCGAGATCCGCGCCCCAGTGCTGGAAGGCGGTCAGCGCCACGGTCGCCACCATGTCGGAATGCCTGCCCGTCAGCGGCGTCTCGCCGGGCAGGACGACGCGCGGTGTCCGGAAGTAATAGGTCTGGCCGAAGGTCGCGGCGAGAAACTGCCGCCCGTCGAGCGCATCGAGCAGCCGGCTGGTCACCCCGAAGCTCAGCTGGTCGGCGTCGCTCACGCGGTCGGCGCCCACGTAGCGGTTGGTGCGGAACAGCTCGACCGGATTGAGATCGGGGAGCGCGCTATCGAAGACCGGCAGCGCGTCCTGGTTCCGGTAGGGCACGTCGAGGTACAGCAGGCGCGGCTCGAGAGTGAGCGTGCGCTCCCCGCGCGAGCCGCTGGCGCGCTCGAATGCCAGCCCGGTGTCGAGGCTGGCGATGGGCACGGTGCGCGAGGGCGAACGCGGCGCGCCCGGCGCGGTGTTGTCGAGCTGGTACTCGGTGCCGCGCCAGGCGAACGCGGGGCGCAGGAAATAGCCCGGCCCGGCGAGATCGAGCGCCAGGCCGGGCGTGACGTCGGCGCGCCAGCCGGTCGGCAGCAGCGGCT
Source organism: Steroidobacteraceae bacterium (assembly GCA_035702325.1). GTDB lineage: Bacteria > Pseudomonadota > Gammaproteobacteria > Steroidobacterales > Steroidobacteraceae > 13-2-20CM-66-19. Next base: position 2,451 of record DASSQU010000356.1, on the reverse strand, counting down.
CGCCCGGCACCGACGCGGCGTGCTGGAAGTCGACGATCTCGGAATCGAAGCCGTAGTGCAGCACGTTGCCGAGGGTGTAGCCGCTTTTGAGCGCGAGCCGCGGTGCGCGCGTGTACGGGCGCTCGTCGACCAGCAGCGTCGTGTCGATCGTCTGGTACTGCTGGGCCTCGCCGTCGAAGCTCCAGTGCTCGCCGCGGTACGAGAGCGTGGCGCGGCGCTCGAGAAACGCGGTGCTGGTGCCTTCGGGGCTCTGCGAGAAGTCCTGGAAATAAAGGTCGTCGCTGACGTTCTGCGCCGCGAGCGTCAGGCGGAAGTCGGCCGGCAGCTCCGCCACGTCGCTCAGCGCCAGCCGGCTGCGGCTGCCGTGGAACACGCTGTCGTTGGGCAGATAGTTCCACTCGAGCTCCCCGCGCTGACTCGCCGTGAGGAAGCGCAGGTCGCCGCCGAGATCGGCGCCGCGCTTGCTGTACTCGACCGGCTGAAAGGTGAAATCGGCGTTGGGCGCGATGTTCCAGTAGTACGGCACCGCGAGCTGCAGGCCGCTGGTCGAGGTATTGCCGATGCTGGGGAAGAGGAAACCGCTCTTGCGCTCGCTGCTCAGCGGGAAGGACACCCACGGCAGATACATGAGCGGCACGCCGAAGAAGTCGACGCGCGCATCGCGCCCCGTGCCGAGCTTGCTGCGCGTGTCGAGGGTGATGCTGTCGGCCCGGAGCCGCCACGATCTGTCGTTGGCGGGGCAGGTGGTGAAGCTCACGCCCTTCAGGCGCAATGTTCCCTGCGGGGTGAGGCTCATGCTCTGCGCCGCGCCGCGCGCCGCGCGCTGGTGCAGCTCGAACTGCGCCGAGTTGAAATCCGCGCCCGCGGCCGCCGAGTAGCTGCCGCCGGTCCCGGTCACGTGCACCAGCGGGTCGTTGTAGTCGATGCGCCCGGCGCTGCTCACCGCGCCGTTGCGCGCATCGTATTGCAGCTGCTCGGAGCGGATCACGCGCTCGCCCTGGCGCACTTCCACGTTGCCCTGGAGCGTCGCGTTGCCGTCGACACCGAGCGTCGCGCGATCGCTGCTCACTTCGATCCGGCCATCACCGGCAGGGGTGTGAGCCTCCCCGGCAGCGCCGCGCGCCGGTGGGCGTGCGGGCGTGGGCGCGGGGGGGGCCGCAGGCGGCGCAATCTGTGACGGACAGGGCGGATCCTCCGCCCGCGCCCCCGGCATGATGCCGCCGAGCGTTGCGATGGCGATGCACAGTGGGCCCGGACGCAGCATGGAGGGCGGCATTATAATGTCGCGCCGCGGCCACGCGGGACTCGAACGGACCTTCTCCCCCTACCTCACGCCTCACATGTTGCAGACCGACGCGCGACTGGCGCTGATCGAAGAGTGGCTGTCGCGCGAGCTGCGGCTGCCGGCGCAGCGCATCGCGCCGGCCTCGAGCGATGCCAGCTTCCGGCGCTACTTCCGCGTATTTCGCGACGGCGCGACCTACGTCGTGATGGACGCGCCCCCGGAGAAGGAGGACGTGCGGCCGTACCTGAAGGTGTCGGGACTGCTCGAGTCCCTCGGCGCCCACGTCCCGCACGTGCACGAGGCCGACGTCGGCCGGGGCCTGCTGCTGCTCGAGGACCTCGGCACCACGCTCTATCTCGAGCGGCTCAGCGCGGGGGACGACCCGGGGCCGCTCTATCGGGATGCGCTGGCGGTGCTGGCCGCGATCCAGGTGCGCGGCCGCGCTGCGAGCCGCGAGCTGCCGCCCTACGACCACGCGGCGCTCGCCGGCGAGCTCGCCCTCATGCCCGAGTGGTTTCTCGCCCGGCACCTCGCCCTCACCCCGTCGGCGGGGGAGTCGCAGCTCATCGCCGCGGCGTTCGCCTTCCTGATCCGCGAGGGACTCGCGCAGCCCGAGGTGTTCGTGCACCGCGACTATCATTCGCGCAACCTGATGGTGGTCGGCGAGCGCAATCCGGGCATCATCGACTTCCAGGACGCGCTGCGCGGCCCGGTGGGCTACGACCTGGTGTCGCTGCTCAAGGACTGCTACATCGAATGGCCGCGGGCGCGCGTGGTGGAGTGGGTGGGCGGCTATCGGGCTCTGCTCGCCGCGCAGGGCGGCGCGGTGGGCGGCAGCGAGGCGGAGTTCCTGCGCTGGTTCGACCTGATCGGCGTGCAGCGGCACATCAAGGTGCTGGGGATCTTCTGCCGGCTGTGGTACCGCGACGGCAAGCCGGGCTACCTGGCCGATCTGCCGCGCACGCTCGCTTACGTGCGCGACACCTGCGCGCGCTACCGCGAGCTGCGGTCTCTCGGGCGATTCATCGAGGAGCGGGTGGTGACGGCGCTGCCCGGGGCCAATGACCGGGAGGCCGCGGCGCGCTCCCGCCGCGGCGCCGCTCCCGCGTGAAGGCGATGCTGCTCGCGGCCGGGCGGGGCGAGCGCATGCGCCCGCTCACCGATTC
>DASSQU010000355.1:0-4573 GCA_035702325.1 Steroidobacteraceae bacterium | reverse complement strand
CGCCTTCGCTGGTGGCGATCAGCACCACCTCGTGCACCGCCACCAGGCTCGCGGTCACGTGGACGACGCGCGGATCGAGGCGGCGGGCCTCGCGGTCGACGCGCTCGAGCCATGCCACCTTGTCGGCGGTGGCGAGCGCCGCGGCCGGGTCCACCGGCAGGTACAGCCGGTGGCCGGGCTGCGCCCGCCAGGCGCTCACGCGCCGCTCGCCGCCGTGCACCGCGATCGCGCGCGCGGCGTGCGATGCCTCCTCGAGCGCCGGCAGCACGATCTCGTCCGAGTAGGCGAAGCCGGTGCGCTCGCCGGCGAGCGCGCGCACCCCGACCCCCTGCTCGATGCTGGCGCTGCCGTCCTTGACGATGCCGTCCTCGAGCGACCAGGACTCCTGGTGGCAGAGCTGGAAGTACAGGTCGGCGAAATCCACCGAATGACTGAGCACTTCGCCGAACACCCGGTCGAGACGCTGGTCATCGAGTCCGCCCGGGTGCAGGATCAGCTCGCGCGCCAGCTGCAACGGGTCGCACGCCGCCGCCGTCGCGGGCGCCGCGCCGGCGGGGATGCCGCTCATCGCCCGGTCTCCATCGCCGGGACGCGGTGCTGCAGCGCCGGGAAGCTCGCGCGCACCGCCGCCTGGCGCGCCAGGTCCACCTCCGCCAGCGCGCAGCCGCGGCCGCGCGGCACGCGCTGCAGGATCCGGCCCCAGTAATCGACGATCATGGTGTCACCATAGGTCTCGCGGCCGCTGGGGTGAAATCCCGACTGCGCCGGCGCGATCACGTAGCACAGGTTCTCGATGGCGCGGGCGCGCAGCAGCGTTTCCCAGTGCGCCCGCCCGGTGGGCGCGGTGAAGGCCGACGGCACCGCGAGCAGTTGCGCGCCGCGGGCGCTCAGGCGCCGGTACAGCTCCGGGAAACGCACGTCGTAGCATACCGAGAGTCCGAGCCGGCCGACCGGCGTGTCGAGCACCTGCGCCTCGGCGCCCGGGGCAACGTGCGCGGACTCGCGGTAGCTCTCGGCGCGCCCCGGGATGTCGACGTCGAACAGGTGGATCTTGTCGTAGCGCGCCACCCGCGTGCCGTCGGAGTCGTAGACGAGCGAGGCAGCGGCGACCCGCCCGTCGGCGCCGCTCCCGAGCGGAATCGTGCCGCCGACGATCCACAGGCGCAGCCGCCGGGCGGTGTCGGCGAGGAACTGCTGCACCGGTCCCGATCCGTCGGCTTCCGCGACCGCGCGCTTGTCGGCGTCGCGCAGCCCCATGAAGGAGAAGTTCTCGGGCAGCGCCGCGAGGCGCGCGCCGCGGCGCGCGCCCTCCTCGAGCAGCGCGCCGGCCTGCTCGAGATTGGCCGCAACGTCCGGCCCCGAGGTCATCTGTATGGCAGCAATCTTCATCCCACTTCCCGCGCGCGCTCAGTCCGCAGCCGTCACCATGGGGTCATCCCACGTGCCGCGCAAGCGCAGCGCCGCGCGATCGCGCCCGGTGCCGGCGAGCAGCTCCCGCAGCGAGAGCCACAGCGCGGCGATCCGGGTCCCGGGCGTCAGGCCGCGCACCAGGGCCGGCAGGCGTTGTTCGCCTCTCAGCACCCACACCCGCGCATCGTAGGTGTGATCGAGCAGCCCTACCCGGCCCCGCAGCAGGATCTCGGCGTCCCCGTCGAAATGCAGGTCGGAGGTCGTCGCCGCGCCGTCGCGCAGGTCGAAGTCCGCGCTGAGGCGTCCGAAGGCGAGCTGCGGCGACCCCATCCCGGCGAGCAGTGCCGGCACCGCCAGGAGGCCGAGCCGCGCGCCGCCTGTGCCGGGCGCCGCCGGGGCGCTGCGGGCGGCGCCGTCGTCGAACTCCATGTGCAGCCGGCCGCCGGCCGTTGCCAGCATCCCGGCGGCCCCGGGCGACCACCCGAGCTCGCCGCTCAGGACGCCGCGCCGGGCAGACAGATCCGCGCGGACGCCGAGGCTGGCGAGCGCCGCCGCGGGATCGAGACTCTCCAGGCTGAATTTCGCCGAGCAGCGCGCGGCCGTGCACGCGAGCGTGCCCTGCGCCTCGGTGTCGCCACCGGTGAGGTGTGCGTCGCTCAGCTCGAGCGCGCCGCCCCGCGCGGCGAGGCGGGCAGTGAGCGCCCCGAGCGGATGGCCCTGCCAGTCGAGGTCCGCGACCGAGAGCTGGGCCTGCGGCGCGAGCAGCGCGCCGAGCTGCGCCGCTGCGTCCCCCGCGGCGAGGCCGGGGAGATCGAGCCGGGTGAGCTCCACGATCGCCGGCTGCGCGGCATCGGACGCCGCGGGCCAGCGCAGCGTGCCGGCGAGACCGGCCGAGGTGACGCGCAGCTCGTCCCTGCCCGCCGCCGCGTCCGCCTCGAGGCTGGCCTGCGCGAAGCTGAGTCCGGCGACGTGCAGCTCGGCCGTCGTGAGGTCTGCGTGCAGCGCGGGCCAGGCCGGATTCCCGGCGAGCTCGCGCCACAGCAGCGCATAGCCCGCGAGGTCGAGCCGGCTCACCTTGCCCTCGACGCGCACCTCGGCATCCGGCGGCAGCGCCGGCTCGGTTGCGGCGAACGAGAGCGCGCCGCGCTCAATCCGCCAGAGCGCACCGACGCGCCGCACCGCGAGCAGTCCCTGCAGCCGCTCGCCGAGGCCGACGCGCAGCTGCCCGGAGTCCCCGCGGCCGGCGAGCTCCAGGTGCAGCGCGAGCGCGCCGGTCGCCGGCTTGCCGAACGGCTCGGGCAGCGCGCTCGCCACCCCGATCAGGTTCGAATCGGCGCGCGCGCTCCACAGCGGCGGCTCCCCGAGGGCCGCCGGCTGGAGGCCGAGCTCCGCGCTCCACTCGGCGCTGCCCTGCAGGGGGCTCCCCGCGCCGCTCAATCCGGTGGCGGCGAGCAGCGCCTGGCGCACGTTCAGCGTCCCGCGCGCCGAGATCGCCAGCGCCGCGCCGCCGCGCTCGCGGCGCCCGCCGACACTCAGCATGAGCGGGCCGCCGAGCCAGGCACCCGCGAGGCTCGAGCGCTGCAGCCGGCCGTCGGCGAAGGTGAGCGTGCCGCGCAGCTCATCGATCGCCGGCAGGCCCGCCACGGGGCGCCAGCGGGCGCCCTGCAGCGCCGCGGTGATCCGCGTGGCGAAGCCCGCCGCGCCGGCGCCATCCGCCGCCGCGGCGGCGCGCCGCGCATCGAAGCCGATGAGCATCTCGCCGCGCAGATCGAGACTCTCGGCACCCGGCAGGTACTGCGCGAGCTGCGGGTGTTCGCGCAGCCAGCCGAGCGCCTCCTGCGCGTCGCCGCTCGCGCGCCCCGCGAGCCGGGTGAGCATCGCTCCGCGCGCATCCCACTGCGCGCGGGCGGCGGCGAGCCTGAAACCGCCGGCGCGCGCGCCCGCGACCAGCGCCGCGACCCGGTCGCCGCGCCAGGTGATGCGGGCGTCGAGCGCCTGGATGTCCGGACGCGCGCCCGCGCCTGCGAGACTCGCATCGCGCAGCTCGAGCGTGCCGCTGAAGCGCCGCCGCGTGCCGCTCCAGGGCAGCGGGCGATCGAGGACCCCGTGTACCTCGAGCTCGGCATGCTGGATGCGCCCGGCGGTCAGGAGCGCGGCCCAGTCCCCGAGCCCGGCGAGCCCGTCCGCGCCGAGGAGCTCGCGCGCCAGGGCGACGTCCGTCGCGCTGACGCTCAGGCGGGCATCGAGCCGGGGGGCCCCGCCCGCGGCAGCGCCGCTCAGCGTGCCACTCACCCCGAGGCGTGCGGCGCCGCGGCGGATCTCGAGATCGCGCGTCCGCAGGCGCCAGGTGCGCCCGGTGTCATCGAGCGCGACCTGTCCGCGCAGCTCGAGATTCCCGAGCGCAGCGGAGGCCGGGCGTGCCAGCCGCGCATCCTGCGCGTGCAGCGCGACGCGCACGTGCCGGCCGTCGCCGCTCCAGCCGGCGACGAGCCCCTCGAGGCGTACCGGGCTGCCGTGCACCGCGAGCGCGAGCGAGTCGAGCTCGGCGGCGGTGCGCCAGCGCTCCCCGGGCGGCCGGTGCGCATCGAAGTCGAAGCTCGCCTCGCGGACCGTTCCGTCGAGCGCGAGTGCCGCGAGCGGTGCCTGCGGGACGAGTGTGCCGGCGAGCCCGGCGAGGGCCGCCACCGGCGCGTGCTCGATACGGCCCCGCATCGAGCTCCCATCGCCGGCGGCGTCGAGGGTGAGGGTCGCGCCGCCCGGGGACCCGGGGAGCTCGAGCGGATCGACCGAGAGATGCCAGCCGCCGCCCTGGCGCGCGAGGCGCCATTCGCCGCGCAGCGCGGCGAGCGCGGCTCCGCGGGAATCGGCGGTTGCAGCCGCCCATTGCAGTCCTTCGGCCCGCAGCCGCCCGGCGGCGCTCAGCAGGCGAGCGGAGGCGAACCGCGCGCGCAGCATGAGCGTGCCGCTGCCGGCGCGCGGCACGAAGGCTTCGGCCGGCGGCGGGAGCACTGTGCGCCAGCCCGCGAACTCCAGCCGCTCCCCCTGCAGCTCCAGCGTACCGCTGAGCGAGGCGGGCCGAGCCGGGTCGCCGCTCATCCACAGCGTCGCGCGCGCCGCGGCGCCCAGGCTCTCGGGCAGCACCACGCGCGCCTCCGCGCTCCAT
>DASSQU010000354.1:0-6213 GCA_035702325.1 Steroidobacteraceae bacterium | reverse complement strand
ATGTTGGCCTGACCCTCGGGTGCCCAGGAAGTGATGTTGTCGATGTTGCCGATACCGGCCACGGCGCCCTCGACCTTCTGCATGACCTGGGTCTCGAGCTCCTGCGGCGAGGCGCCGGGCTGCGCGATGGTGACGATCACCACCGGGAAGGAGATGTCGGGATTGAGCGTGACCGGCAGCCGTATGAACGCCGCCATGCCCATGAAGAACAGCACCACGAACAGCATCACCGGCGGCAGCGGATGCCGGATGGCCCATGCGGAGATGTTTTTCACGGCCGCGAGGCCTGCTCGGCTTCCGTGGCGACCTTGACCGACTCGCCGTCACGCAGGAAGCCGCCGGCGGTCCTGACTACGCGCTCGTCGCCGCTGAGGCCCGCGGCGATGACCACGCCGGCCTCCGAGGTCTGCGCCACGCGCACCGCGCGCCGCACCACCTGCCCCTGCCCATCGACGAGGAGCACGTAGCTGCCGGCGCTGTCGGAGAACACCGCGGTCTGGGGCAGCACCGGGCGCCGCGCCTTGGCGACGGTCACGTCGGCGTGCGCGAAAGCGCCGGGCCGCAGCGCAGGATCGGGCTTGAGCGCGATGCGGATGTCGCCGAGGCGCGTCTGTGGATCGATGATCGCGCCGAGCAGGCGGACCGTGCCCTCGAAGGGACGCGCCAGCCCGGTCAGGTACACGGTGGCCGGCTCGCCGACCTTCACCTGTGCGAGATCCTGCTCGGCGATCTGGCCGCGCATCTCGACCTCCCCGCCGCTCGCCACCCGGAAGAGCGCCTCCCCGCCGGGGTTGGCAATCTGGCCGACTTCCGCATGGCGCGTCAGCACGGTGCCGGCGAACGGGGCGACGATGCGGGTACGCGCGAGCCGCGCCTGCGCCTCGGCGAGCTGTGCCGCCGCCACCTTGACGCTCGCGGCATCGGTCACGGCGGTCGCGCGTCGCTTCTCGATGTCCTCGGCCGAGAGCGCGCCGGCAGCCTCCACTCCCAGGGCACGCTTGTATTCCGCGGCCGACAGCTCGGCCTGCGCGCGGGCCTGCTCGAGGGAGGCGGCCAGGCGGTTGACCTGCGGGATCAGGATCGAGTCATCGAGCCTGGCGAGCAGCTGCCCTTTGAGCACGTGGTCGCCCGGCTCGACGTACACGCCGACGATCCGCGCCGTGTCGCCTTCGTTGGCGATCGGCATGTCGTAGCGGGCCGCAATTGCACCGGTGAAGCTCACGTTTGCCGTCACGTCCTTGACCGGTGGCGTCATGACCGTGACCAGCGGGACGTCCTTCTGGTGCGCGAGCGGCGTCACGTGGGGCTTGCGCCCCATGAGCACGAAGGACGCCGAGGCGAGGAGCAGCGCGAACGTCACCACCGCGGCCGGGATCAGCCAGCGGCGCAGCACGCCGGACACCGGCGGTTCGGCCGCCGGAGCAGCGCGCAGCGGCGCCGGGTCCGGTACCGGCACGCGCTCGAACCCGACGCGGTCTCGCCCGATCCAGGTGACCGGCTCTTCCGGGGCGTCGGGGGGATTGCCCATGTGTTCCGGGTTCGTGCCCACGGAGCTCCCTTTCAATACGGCGCACCCGGCAAAATGCCGGTTGCACTTTAGAACCAAAGTCTTGCAGCGAAGTTTAATCGCCCGGGGGATATTTCTCGCCCGAGACGCGCCAGAGAGACGCCCCCGGGCGACGGGCCGAACTCCGCCCCGCCGCCGGCGAGCCGCGGCGCGGAGAGCGGCGGTTACTTGCCCTTCAGCAGGTCCTGGAGCTTCTCCTGCAGCTTTTGCTGCAGCTCCTGCTTGTGTTTTTCGACCTCCTGCTGCAGGCGCGCCTTGGCCATCCCCTCGACATCGGGGCGCACCTTCGGCGCGCCCAGGGTTCCGCTCACCGTCACCGGGACGTCCGCCAGCGTGCCTGCGGCCGCGCTCCCCGGCTGCCTGAGGACCGTGGCCTTCACCCGGTAGTCGAGCGCTCCGCTCACGAGGTTCATCGTACCCTCGCCGGTCACGCGCAGGTTCTGCGAGGCGATGTTGAGGTCCCGGGTGGTGGCGACGCCCTCGGCGAGGTCGGCCGAGGCCTTGCAGGTATCGAACCGGGTGCGGCCGCTGCTGCGGGCGGCCGGCAGGGTCTGGTTCTGCACCACGGCGAGCGCCCGGTTGATCTCGAACCACAGGTCGAGTCCCTCGATGGCGCCGTCGTCGATGCTGGCGGCGACATGACCGTCGAGCGACTTCAGGAGCGCCTCGCCCCCGCGGCCGCGGGCGGTGAGATTGCTGCTCACGGTGCCGCGGCCCGACAGGCGCCCGGACCCGGCGAAATCCCGCAGCAGTTGCGCCAGGTCGACGCCCGCCATGGTCTGGCTCAGCCGGAGCGCGGGAACCGCACCGCGGTCATCGAGCGTGATGTCGCCGGTGTAATTCCCGCCGTAGAGCCGCGCCCGCGCCGGAGCGATGTGGATGACGCCATCCGCGGCCACGACCTCCAGGCGCACCTGGCTGAGCGCGACGCCGGCGACCTTCGCGCTGTCGAGCGAGAGCGCGCCCTTCATCCGCAGGGTCTGCAGCGGATCGGCCTGCGGGCCCTGCGTCCCGGCAGGCTGTTTCACTCCCGTCTGCTCCGGGCTGCGGTAGCGGTCGAGGTCGATGCGGTCGATGGCCAGATCGAAGCTCATCGCCCTGGTGTCGAGATTGGTCAGGCCGGCGTTGCCGCGCAGTACCGAGTCGTCGAGGCGCACATCGAGCTGCGTCGCGCGCAGCGCCTTGCCGCCGTAGGCGAGCTCGCCGCTCGCCGCGAGGCTGCCGAGCGCATGCGCGTCGCGCATCTTCGGCAAACTGATGCCGAGCTGGCCGAGCAGCTCGCGCAGCGCCACGGGAGCGAGCTTGAAGGTGCCACCCAGGCTCGGCGCGTCGAGGATCTTCCTCGCCTGAAGCGCGCCGCTGAGACGCGCTGCACCGAGCTGCGCACTGAAGGCCGGTGCGCTCAGGGTCTGCGCGGCGAGATCGACCGCCAGCTCCGGCGCGGCGAATTTCCACGGCACCGGGGCCGCGCCGCCGGCCAGGCTGAGCGCGCCGTCGAGCTCGAGCGGTGCAAAGCGGTAACGCCGGCCCGCCAGATCCGGCGTGACATCGAAGCGGCCGGCGAGGGCGAGCGGGCGTGCACCCGGTCCGGTGAGGAGATTCAGTTTCAGCTTGACGGGCGTTGCGGCGCCGGAGCTCACGCGGCCCACCTCGAGATTCAGCTGCCCGGCGACCATGTCCTGATAGCTGACCCGGCTGTCGGTGATCAGCACACCGGCGAGCTCCTGCAGCGTTCCCGCTCCGGCACCCGGCGACGCGGGTGCGGCCTTGCCGCCGCCGAAGTCCTCCCAGTTGCCCTCGCCCGAGGCGTTCCTGTAGAGGCGCAGATCGAGGCCCGTGATCTCGATGCGTCCGACCTGCAGCTGCCGGTGCAGGAGCGGCAGCAGCTTCACGCGCAGCGCCGCGTGCTTCACCGCGGCGAACGGCCCGGCGCCGAACCCGGGTGGATTCCCGAGGCTCGCGGGCCCGAGCTCGAGCGCGATCCACGGAAAGACCGAGAGTCTGATCTCCCCCGGCAGCGCGAGCTCGCGCCCGGTCGAATCCCTGACCGCCCGGGCGATCCGATCCTTGTAGTCGTTCGGGTCGACGAACAGCCGCACCCCGATCAGGGCGAGCGCAATCAGGACCACGAGGCCGCCGAGCAGGAAGCCGGCGAATTTCAAGGCGCGCACGACCGCCCCCTTCTGTCAGCCGCTGGAATCGCGCTGAATGCTTTCACGACGGGCCGGGCGGAGCTATCGGTAGTTACCGGCACCCAGCCGAGTAGCCAAGCGGAGACAGGTGGCGGATTCATCGGGCGCGCGGGAAGCTACCGCTGCCAGGGAAGAGGAGGCGTATCTGCGCATCGCAGGAGGACGATATGAACGAAGCTGCCGAGGCGGGCGGATTCCGCGCTGGCCTGATTGGAAACGCCGACGACTCAGCGGGGTGGAGATACCGCAAGGCGCGGGAATTCCCCTGGGACACCAGGAACGTGGAGAGCGCCAAGTCGCTGCGGCGGCTGTCCACGGCCCTCGCCGAACTGTCCCCCGACAACGAGCTGTGGAGCAGGTACGCGGAAGTCTGGCGCAGGGCGACCGACGACGATTGCCATCGGTTGGTCGAGATCGAGCACCAGATGCTGCGCTCCTATGGCTTCTCGATTCACGGCGCGTCGGGAAGTGCGGAGAAGTTTCTGGCGGAGCTTCTGGGCGCGCTCGAGCCGGAATCGCCGGCCCTCGCTCCGGCTGCCCGGAGCGAATCCCCGAATCTGTGGTGCCGGGAATAGGATTCGAACCTACGACCCGCGCATTACGAATGCGCTGCTCTACCAGCTGAGCTATCCCGGCGCGAAGGGCGGCAATTCTACTGTTTTTTCCGCAGCCGGATCACCAGATCGATTCCCGCCACTTCGGTGCCCGGCGGGGGCGGGGGCAGGCGGCTGAACTCCACCGCCGGCACCGGCACGTCGATCAGGGCGCCGCTCGTCAGGTCGTGAAAGTGGTAGTGCGGATCGACGTTGGAGTCGAACCAGGCGCGCGAGCCGTCGACCGACAGCTGGCGGATGAGGCCGTGCTCGGCGAACAGATTGAGGGTGTTGTAGACGGTCGCCTTGGAGACACGCGCCCCGGCGGCGCGCAGGTTGGCGAGGATCTGCTCGGCGGACAGGTGCTGGGGCGCCGACAGCAGCAGGCTCGCGATGCGCACCCGCTGCGCGGTCGGGCGGATGCCACAGCCCGACAGGCGCTGCTCGCAGCGGCCCATCGCCGGGGATGCGGACCGGGCCTCGGATTCCATGCGCCATTGTACCTCACGCCCGGGCGAGCTTGTTTTCCAGGTGCTGCGCCAGCTCGGCGATGGTCGGGAAGTCGAACAGCTCGGTGAGATCCACCTGCCCCGGGTAGAGGCGGTCGATCTGCTCGTGAATCTCGATGAGCTTCAGCGAGCTTGCCCCTACCTCGAAGAGGTTGTCGTGGACGTCGATGCGCTTGCCGGCGAGCGCCGCGTCGCAGATGTCCTTGAGCCGCCCCTCGATTTCGGAGCGCTCGCGGTGCGCGCCACCCGGCCGCGCCGCGCGCAGCGCCGCGAGCTCGGCGCGCTCGGCGTCGAACTCGCCCTCGACGTAGCTCTGCTCGAGCAGATGGCGCTGGATCTTGCCGCTCGTGGTCTTGGGGATGCGCTTGACGGGGACGACCTCGGCGACCTCCACTGCGGTCTCGGAGTTGAGCAGCCGCGCGACCTCGTTGGCTGTCGTGACGAACTCCGCCACCGCACCGCGGTGCAGGACGAACACCACCAGCTGCTCGGTCTCCGCCCCCGGGGCCCGTACGCCCGCCGCGACCACCTTGCCGAGCTCGAGCCCCGCGGCGCGCTGCGCGATGGCCTCGAGGTCGTGCGGGTAGTAGTTCTGGCCGTTGACGAAGATGATCTCCTTGGCGCGACCCGAGATGTACAGCTCCCCGAGGTGCTTGAGGCCCAGGTCGCCGGTGCGCAGCCAGCCGTCGGCGGTGAAGGCGGCGGCGTTGGCCGCGGCGTCCTCGTAGTAGCCGCGGGTGACGTTCTCGCCCGTCATGTGCACGTGGCCGATGCGATCCTCGGGGAGCTCGCGGTCGGCAGCGTCGGCGATGCGCACGCGGCAGTAGGGGATGGCGGTTCCCTCGCTCACCAGCCGCAGGCCCGCGCGGTCGCCGGCAGCGAGCAGCTCCACCGCATCACCGGCGCCCATGCGGTGGCGGTTGAGCGTGATCGTGGTGAGCGGCGCGCCCGGCCGCGGGAAGCTCACCGCGAGCGATGCTTCCGCGAGACCGTACACCGGGTACATCGCGTTGCGTGCCAGCCGCGCGGGAGCGAGGCGCGTGATGAACTCCTCGCACAGCTCCACCGAGATCGGCTCGGCGCCGTTGAAGATGAGGCGCACCGCCGACAGATCCAGGTCCGGGGCGGGGCGCTCGCCCAGCACCTTGAGGTAGTGCCGGTAGCCGAAGTTCGGCGAGCACAGGATCGTGGCGCGCACGCGCGCGGCCAGCGTGAGCCACAGCAGCGGCCGGCGGATGAACAGTTCCGTCGGCATCAGGTGGCTTTGCACGCGACTCGCCAGCATGACGAGGTGGAAGCCGATCAGCCCCATGTCGTGGGTGAGCGGCATCCACGAGAGGCTGACGTCGTTC
>DASSQU010000353.1:0-2310 GCA_035702325.1 Steroidobacteraceae bacterium | reverse complement strand
GCTCCTCGGGCTGCGCAGTCGGGAGGCGCTGGAAGCCGGAGATCTGCCGCGCTTCGCCGCCTTGCTGCACGAGCAGTGGGAGCACAAGAAGCGGCGCTCCTCGGCCATGAGCAACCCGCAGATCGACGCCTGGTATTCGCTGGCTCTGAGCAGCGGCGCGCTTGGCGGCAAGCTGGTGGGTGCGGGCGGCGGCGGCTTCCTGATGTTCTATGCTGCCGACCGCAGTCGCTTGCGACAGGCGATGACCGAGGCCGGTCTCGAAGAGGTACGCTTTCGCTTCGACTTCGAGGGCACCAAGGTGGTGCTGTGCTGAGCTCATTGCCCGTCGCCATACTCGCCGGTGGCCTGGCGACCCGGTTGCGACCCCTGACGGATCGAACGCCGAAATCCCTGCTCACCGTTGCCGGGCGTCCGTTCATCTTTCACCAGCTCGAGCTGCTGCGTGGGCAGGGAGTCGCACGGGTCGTGCTGTGCCTCGCTCACCTGGGCGAGCAGATTCGCGCGGCCGTCGATGGCGCGCTCCCGCCCGGGCTCAGCGTCAGCTACTCTTTCGACGGTGCCCACCCACTCGGCACAGGTGGGGCGCTGCGCGCCGCTCTGCCCCTGCTCGGCGAGGATTTCTTCGTGTTGAACGGCGACTCCTACCTCCCCTGCTCGTTGCCGTCCATTCAGGCCGCCTACCGCGCAGCGCGGCGTCCGGCACTGATGACCATCATGCGCAACGACAACCGCTGGGACCGCAGCAACGTGCTGTTCAGCGGGGGCCGCCTGCTTGCCTACGACAAGCGCGCCGCGCAACCTCAAATGGCGCACATAGACTTCGGCCTGTCGGTGCTGTCACGCAGCCTATTCGACCGCTACGCGCCTGCTTTGGTCCTCGATCTCGCGGACATTCTCCACGAGCTGTCGCTGCGCGGGGAGCTGGCAGCGTTCGAAGTTTCCGAGCGCATCTACGAGATCGGCTCGCTGCAGGGCCTCAAGGATACCGAGGAGTTCCTCTCGCGGCAGGTGAGCGACCCATGAGCTACGCGCAGCAGCATCTGCAGGAGACCATCGCCATCCTGCAGCAGCTGGACCTGGCGGCGATAGAGAAGGTCGTTGGGGTGGTCGCGCGGCTCAAGGCGGAGAGGGGACGCATCTTCTTTCTCGGAGTCGGCGGTAGCGCCGGCAATTGCTCGCACGCGGTGAATGACTTTCGCAAGCTTCTCGGCATCGAGTGTTACGCCCCGACCGATAACGTCGCGGAGCTCACTGCGCGGATCAACGATGAAGGCTGGGAGAGCGCCTATGCCGAATGGCTCAAAGTGAGCCGGCTCGCCGCCCGGGATGCCGTGTTCGTGCTCTCGGTCGGTGGCGGAAGCGCGGAGAAGAACATCAGCCGTAACCTGGTCGCGGCGGTCGACTACGCCCGGACGCGCGGTGCGCGGGTCCTCGGCATCGTCGGCCGGGACGGCGGCCATACCGCCCGTGTCGCCGATGCGTGCGTCATCATCCCCACCGTCAACCCTCGCAGCGTGACGCCGCATTGCGAGGCGCTGCAGGCGGTGATCTGGCATCTGTTGGTGTCTCATCCCCGGCTCGGGCCGGGGGAGGCGAAATGGGAGTCCCTCGGGTCATGATAGGCTGGCGTTCGCACGCTGCCACCGCGCCGGGCGCTCGTCCGGCGCTACGGAGGCGGTGAACGTTCCAGGGGTGAGCGGCTACTCACGAACAGCCGCCACCGCGAACCGTGGGGATAGCACATGAGCGCTTTGAGCCAGCTGCGGGTGAAAATCTTCGCTGACGGTGCCGACCAGGCGCGCATGCTCGAGCTGCGGGCCAAGCCGTACATCATGGGCTTCACCACCAATCCGACGCTCATGCGCAGGGCGGGTGTCACCGATTATCGCGCGTTCGCGCGGGGCATACTCGCGGCCATAACTGACAAACCGGTGTGCTTCGAAGTACTGGCAGATGATTTCCTCGACATGGAGCGCCAGGCGTTCGAGATCGCTTCCTGGGCGGCCAACGTGTACGTCAAGATCCCGATTACCAATACCCGGCGTGCGAGCTCCGTCGACCTGGTTAGACGGCTCGCAGCCGGTGGTGTCAAGCTCAACGTCACCGCGCTCATGACACTCGAGCAGTTGCGCGCAGTGCTGCCGGCGCTCAATGCGAACACCCCGAGCTATCTCTCCATGTTTGCCGGCCGCATTGCCGACACCGGCATCGATCCGCTGCCGCTGCTGGCACAGGCGGCGGAAATGCTCAAGGCGATTCCGAGTGCCGGACTCGTGTGGGCCAGCTCACGCGAACTGTTGAACATCTTCC